>CANFJD010000061.1 GCA_947447315.1 Fimbriimonadaceae bacterium | reverse complement strand
GGTCGCATCGCGGTCGGCAATGCGTAGCGCTTCTGAAGCCTTTGTCGTGAGGCGATATTCTTCCCGCCAAACTTCCGGGGCAAGATTCAGAAATTGGGTTGCCGTCCGTCCCAACAACTCATTGCGCGCGATGACGCGGGCCACCGTGCGCCCACCGATGCCGGGCGTTAGCGCGAGGTGAAGACTAAGCGTTCGAGGAGACATTCTTTGCGAGCCAATCCAAAGCCGATTTTATCAGGATTTCGCCAATTTGAGGACTTTCGTCTCTCATGATCTCTTGAACTTCGTCGTCACTCGGCGGGATATCACTCAGTCCGCATCCATAGTTCGTCACGATCGCGAAGAGCCCGTAAGGGATTCCAGATTCCGCCATGGCGATTGCCTCCGAACTCGCGGTCATTCCCACCAAGTCGCCGCCCCATCGGCGATACATTTGTATTTCGTCGGGTGTCTCAAACCGCGGACCGTCTACTCCAAGGTAGACGCCGCCATTTCGCGATGCTGGACTGGCGCAGAGAAGGCTCTCCCGCACGGATTCGGCAAAGGGATGTGGGATCGGAGTGTGTCTGACCCCAGAATCAAACTGCGTGAGCGGGCGCTGACGGCACGCGTCAATCATTCCGTCACAGATCACGGTTTGCCGAACGGGGATCTCCAAGGCTAATGAGCCGACCGCTGCTGTGGAGATGCAAACTTGGGCACCCAGTTCTGCGGCCGCCCGGGCTTGCCCGCGGTAATTAACTAGGTGAGGCGGATTCTTATGATCGCGGCCGTGGCGGGGCAACATCAGGATCTTTCGGCCCTCCGTAACGAGTACTTGCCCACGAATGGTCCCAAATGCGGTTGTGATTGCGAGTGGATGCCCGCCCAGCGACCGAAGGTGTTCTCCCACCCCGCTACCGCCGATAATCACCACATCCACTAGTCGCTCACCAATCACTCTTGTAGTGTGTCACGCTGATACCCATGACATTGCGCGAAATTATGCACAGTCATATCCCAACCCTCACTCGGGAAAATACGGTGAGAGATGCCATCGACAAGATGGACATCTACCAATTTCCGGCGCTAGTGGTGACCAATTCCGACGGGGAAGTTCTGGCCGTCATTAGTGAGGGAGACATTTGCCGGGCCGTAGCCCGAGAGGATGGGCTTTGGCGGATAGCAACCGCACCGGCGCTGGAATACGGCACCCGCCAACCGATCACATCAGACGCCGGCGTTGAAATTGGTGACGCCCTTCACGACATGCTGAGTCGCGGCCTCACAATTCTCCCCGTCATTGAACAAGATCGATTTGCGGGAGTTGTTCTGCGGGTGGATTTGATGCAGGCAATTCTATGCGATTTGAATTCGAAGTCTTAGGTTCCATGCTGATCGCTCGCGGTTGAATCGCATAGAATCTAGGGAAATGCTAGAAGCCGGATCGCCTTTTCCCGAATTTTCGTTACTGAACCAAGACGGAGCCACGATTTCGAATGGCAGCCTCGTCGGGTCCCCTGCCGTCATCTATTTTTATCCTAAGGACGACACCAGTGGGTGCACGGCGGAGGCTTGCGAATTTCAGGTTTCGCTACCGGACATTCCCGGAGTTCGCGTGGTAGGAGTAAGTCCAGATTCCGTGAAGAGTCACCGGAAATTTGCCGATAAATATGGGCTGACATTCGACCTCCTGGCGGATACGGAAAAACATCTTTGCGAAGCGGTCGGCGTTTGGGTTGAAAAATCTATGTACGGCAAGAAGTACATGGGAGTCGAGCGAACCACCTTTTTGATAGATGCAAACGGCCTGGTCACGCGAGTGTTTAGCAAGGTCAAAGCGCAGGGCCACGCCGCTGAAGTGAAGGCTGCACTCGGTTAAGCAACCCGGAAGTAAACTGCTTCAACATGGCCGAACGGATCACCGCCCCCGCATTTGTTGCCAAGAAGGCGAAGGGGGAGCGGATCGTAATGATCACCGCCTACGATGCCACCTTTGCTGAGATTGCCGATGAGGCTGGTTTCGACGCAATTTTGGTCGGTGATTCTTTAGGAAACGTGGTGTTGGGCTATCCATCTACCATTCCGGTTACGTTAGGCGAAATGGTTCATCACCTACGTGCGGCGAGAGCCGGAGTTCGGCGATCTTTGCTGATCGCCGATCTACCATTCGGTTCTTACCAAGCTGGCGTAAACGCAGCGGTCGAGTCGGCAGTCGCGCTGATGAAAGCCGGTGCCGATGCGGTCAAACTCGAAGGGAATTATTTTGATGAAATCGCGGCGATCAACAAGGCCGGAATTCCAGTGATGGGGCACTTTGGTTTCACCCCCCAATCGGTTCATCAATTTGGCGGACATAAGGTTCAGGGCCGCGGCGACCAAGCTGAATCGATTATTACTGCTACTAAGCAAGCAGAAATGGCTGGTATTTTTGGTTTGGTTTTAGAGCTTATTCCCGCGGAATTAGCTAAGAGAATAACGCAGGAATTATCGGTACCCACGATCGGAATTGGAGCCGGTATCGAATGCGACGGGCAGGTGCAAGTGATCACTGACGTCCTAGGACTCGGGCCGATGAAGTATAAGCACGCCGGAAAGTTTATGGATGGCCGCTCACTCGTGACAAATGCGCTTACTGCTTACCGTGACGCAGTCGTGAATGCGGAGTTTCCGACCGAACAAAATAGCTTCTAAGATGATTGTTGCTTATCACCGCAGTGAGTTGCCTCGGCTGAACGGAAGCATTGGATTCGTGCCCACAATGGGAGCTTTACACGAAGGACACGCTTCTCTCATTCGCACATCGGTCTCGCGTGGACACCAGACTGTCGTTTCAATTTACGTTAATCCAACCCAATTTGCACCGAACGAAGATTTTACGAAATACCCACGTACGTTGGAAGCTGACCTTCAGACGGCCCGAGAATGCGGCGCGCACGTAGTTTATGTCCCGTCATCCGAGGAGATTTATCCTCGGCCTGACATCTCCGTCTCGTTGTCTGGTTCGCTAAGCGAGCGATGGGAAGCATCGGTGCGGCCAACTCACTTTTCTGGAGTGGCAACTGTGGTTCTGAAACTTCTAAACATTGTACGTGCCGATGAGGCCTTCTTCGGCCAGAAAGATTTGCAGCAGTGCCAAGTGATTGAGACAATGATTGATCTGCTGTTTCTCAATACCAAGATGGTGGTATGTCCGACAGTTAGGGAAGCGGACGGGCTGGCAATGTCGAGTCGTAATCGCTACTTGACTGATACTCAACGAGAAATCGCTCCTCGATTGCACGAAGCATTGGTTGGTTGTGAACTGAACATAAAGTCAGATATGCATGTGGAGAGGGCATTGGAAATAGCTTCGGCCAAACTTATTGAAGTAGGCTTTAATATAGACTACTTTAGTATGGTGGAACTGCCTAGCATGGAACCGCGGCTATCCGTTACAAACTTAAACTCGAAGCTTGCGCTAATCACAGCCGCAGCACTTGGTAATACGCGATTGTTAGATAACGTGGTATGGTAATAAGCGTGGAGTAATCCACTTTGGAATTTTTGGTATATGAGAAAACCACGCGAGCGCAAACCACGAACTGTCCAGTACGTAAAGAATAGCCTGAAGTTTAGGGCGAATGAGGGAGAGGACGTGGTATCTATCCAATTGGGACGCAAAAAGTACGTTGTTCCGGTAAAGGTCCGATTCTTGTCCAGTGAGGGCTACTTGTTCCTGTCGTTCCCTGCATCGGCAAATCTTTTCCAGGTGGCTGATGATGGCCTGGTTCCGGTCACGACGGACGAAGCCGCTCAAGAAGCATTCGAGAAACTACGAAGTCGTAAGGCGCGTGGCAAGAAAGCAGTGGAGCAAGTGGTTATGCCGAGCGAGCTTGCTTCGGCTCTCGCCGCCATTCCGCCAGGGTTCAAACTAGGATATGGCCCGGATGGCACGCCGCGATTGGTGAAAACGCGAACGCGCTCGAAGAAGTAAGAGTAAAATCTAAACGTTGCCGACGTAGCTCAGGGGTAGAGCAGCTGTTTTGTAAACAGCGGGTCGCGGGTTCGAATCCTGTCGTCGGCTCCAGATTGATCCAGGTCCTCCTAAAGTGGGGACCTGGGTCTTTTTTTCTGTGTGGGTACACTTCATTCGTTCGCTGACGAACCTATCCATGGGGACGATGAGTCTGTCCCCCGAGTTCGTACCAAGACAGGTGCGAGACCAAAGTAAAGGAGGTCTCGATGATTGTATCAGTAAGACAGTGGATGCCTATCAAGGCGCGTTTGTTGGTTGGTTTCCGAGAGGAAAGTAACCGGAGAGCAGCCGCCAAGGATAGCAAGCCTTCCGAAGGATTATTCGAATCCTGGCAGAAGATGTGGGAGCACCAAACTGATCTCGTCGTTCGAAACGACGACTAACACAATGAGGGCGATCCAATAGTGGATCGCCCTCATTTTTTCCAGGTAACTACCTACTCGCCGGAGTTTGTTCGGCTGGTCCGACCACCAGGACTTTGGTCTGGCTTGCCGGTTCGGTTAGTCTTGCTTTCCGGGGTGCTTGCCTCGGGGGGCGGTGGCGCAGCTTTGTCGCACGCCACAAGCACAGCGAGGGAGAGTAGGGCCACAAATGTGGCCCAGAGCTTTCGACTCATTTTCTATTCTCGGCTGTACTGGTAGGTGTATGCCGGCACGCCGCTCGAAGTGACGAACGTCGAGAAGAACTTGCTCGTTTCGAGCGTCTTCGCGTGTCCATCGGCAAACGATACGGCACCCGTGCCTAGTCGATATCGAACCAGGTTGTTCACGAGCCTCTCGCCCTGGAACGTGTATCGACCGTCAAAGTTGACACCGTAGTTCGGGCTATTGTTGTCCATAGCGTCAGCGGGAGCCGGAGTGGGATTATAGCAGAAGAAGCCGTTGTCCCAACCACGAGCATCGAAGTACAGCGCGGTTTCCGCAACTCGGGCAATTGCCGTCTGGGGAGTAGAGCTAGTCTTGATGTTATCGGCGCCACCAGTATTGGTGCAGTAGTTGTTGTTTCCTAGGAATGCGGCACCGTCTTCGAAGCCGTATCCACCAATTCCATCCATCATCGCTCCGTTCGGGGCGTAGGCGGTGCGGAACAGGCTAGATGCTCCCGGTTCCTGGCCGGAGTAGATCCGCCATTTGGGCAACATGGCGTACTGCTTCACGATTCCGTTGGATCGGAAGATGCCATTGTTGTCCGGTAGCTGGGGATCCGTCTGGTCGGTTGCGTTGGGCGAGTAGAACAGTCGGTAGCTCTTGACGTACGGCTGCAGCATCATGATCCAGCTCGATTGGATGTCCGACGTGTCGGTCGACTTTTCCAGTGCCATCGGCGAGAACAGGTCGTCGGCATCGCCGGAGTAGATCAAGCTAGCCGTGGTCAGCTGCTTGACGTTGCTCAGGGACTGCGTCTTTTTGGCCGCATCCTTGGCCTGAGCAAAAACGGGGAACAGGATAGCGGCAAGGATCGCAATGATGGCGATAACTACCAACAGCTCAATGAGTGTGAAAGCGCGAATGTTTCGGTTCAAGGGAAGCCTCCAATAACAGGTTCGTGTGAAATCCACACGATTTCCAATCAACTCAATATACACCCTCGGTTATCCCAGTACAACCTGGAATTAACCGAACATACCATGAAAAAATTGCGAAATTCTTGTGCTGATAGGTCAAATGGCAGATTTGGAACTCCCGAAACCCTCAGCAAGTTTTTCTAACCATAACCGACCTTTAACGAGTTTCTGCCCGTCTAAGGTTAGAGGAAGCAAAATGAGCATGCGAGATCTAGCACTATCATCCAGCGATGAGGCCCGTTTTTCGGAACAGATGAAAGCCTCGTACCGGAAGGTGTATAACATGGCCTTTCGGCTTGCTGGTAATCGAACCGACGCCGAGGATCTCACTCAGGATGCCTTTTATCGAGCGTATCGCTCTTATAAGGATTACGAGGGCGACCGCCCGTTTGAGAACTGGATTTTTCGAATCGTTACCCGGCTCTTCTTGGACTTACTACGTAGCCGAAGGCGGCGCGTGAAAACGGTGAGTTACGATAACCCTCTGAATTCGAGGGCGAACGAGGACACTCTGTACTTTGACGTGCCAGATGTTGCTCCCGATCCCGAGGAGATCCTGCTAAACGATTCTCTCAGCGAGAACCTTCACTTGGTGCTGAGTAGCCTCAGTCCGGAACAACGAATGCTGATTACCTTGGCGGATGTTGAGAATCTGCCTTACTCGGAAATCGCGGAGATACTTAACCGTCCGGTGGGCACCATTCGTAGCCGTCTGCACCGTACGCATAAGCTGTTACGTCAACGTCTCGAGAATCTACAAGAGAAGAAAGTTGCCGATCGCGCCACCTCTGAGAAGCAGCAAAAGCCGAAGAGCCTCCGTCAAGCCGCAGCCTTTTAATCACGAAACCCGGTTAAACCGTTTTGGAAATCGTCGCGCCCTTGCGCCCCTACGGCATGGCTGCGACGATTTGGTGCTTTTCAACTTGGCCAACGATCCGCCCTCGCAAGCGGACGATGATTTGGCGTTGCTCGTTGCGCAGTTCCACCGGGGCCGATGCGATGATGGTGCCTGGTCGCTTCAAAAGGCGCTGAAGATCGGTTACTTGAATTACGGCGATGTCCTCAAGTAGATCGTTGACCAAAGCGATACGATGGGCTCCTCCGTCCTCAGAGATCTGAAGTTGGAGTGAGTCCGAAATTCGAACCGCAACTGAGGATTTCACTTATGAGAGTGTTACACTCAATATTCAGTCCAGATAGTCACCCATGTCGTGGTCACGCGGGTGTGGTAACGGTAACGAGTGAATAAATCTTGTTACTTCTTGCGAAAGAACGTAATTTCGCCCCGTAAATCGCCTACCGGCTCCAATTTCATCACCCATCCATCTTTGCGTGCCGTTAATAATTGTGACGGACGCGTAGTTGCTGCAGAATTTACGCGCTGCGGCATCAGGGCAACCATACCATCAATCTTTGCCCAACGGCCGGTGATGGTCTCGGTTTCAAAGACGGATCCCTTTCCACGTTTAAGTTGATAGCTGCCGTCGGCTCGCAGATCGAGAAGAATGGGGATCGTCCTTGCCTGTGCCAGAACCGCTTCTAACTTTTTGCGAACGGCAGGATCGGTATCGACGGAGTGAAGGTTCACTTTGCCAAAGTATTGGCCCGCGGTGGCGCTCCCAAGGATGACAATGAAAGCGCCAAGGTTCATGCGATCAACTCGATTCTACTGTGGAAATCAGGCGCGAGTGAAAGTAACTTTTACGTTGCCTTGCTTGATGTCGGCAGTCATGGTTTTGCCGTCCTTGCTAAGAACAAACTCCTGAGCCGGGGAGGTTGTGTTCTTATCATCCTTGAGGGTTACGACGTTGCCTTTCAGGGTCCACTTACCAGGGTTGGTGGAAACCTTCGACGGATCCATCGGACTTGAAGGGGCCGTGAGAGTGTAGGTGTTGTTTGCCTTCAACTCCAATTTGATCACCATCTTCCGGACACCGTCCAACATTTTGTTGATCATTGCCTTTTGCTCCGGAGTCGCATTGGCGCTTTCGGGGGGCGTTGGGACGGATACCTTTCCGTTCCACTTTCCAACTGGGGTAGGGGCGGCGATGGCGGTTGCTACGATAGAGAGGGCAAGGGCGCCCGCGAAAAAGACTCGCATACTTTTGATAGATTACGCGACAGAATCTGCGATTTACCCAAAAGCCTCAAACCAGCCGCCAAATTTCCTGATCCGAGATCCTCATGCATTGAATAATACGGGGGTGACTGAAGGAGGCACATTCCTGATTCCCGTAATCCTGGTAGTGATACTAATACTGGGCATTATCTCCAGCATTGCCGCCAAGCGGCGGGCCGAGGAACGTAGAATTGCGCTCCAAGCCCTCGCCGCTCGGTTTGGTTTAACGTTTCAGCCAGAAATTTATGACGCTCCGCGCGGCTTCATGGAAGCCTTGTCCGGTGTACAAACTACCACCGAACAATTTCTTGCTCCATTCCAACATCTCAGTCCGTTTGGCCAGGGTCACAGTCACGAGGTCAAAAACTTGATCACCGGCGTTCACGGCGAACTTGGGGTCCTGTTCTTCGATTACTCCTATAGGGTCACCACCAGTAACGGGAAATCCACCACCACGACCACCTACTACGTCCAAGTCATGACCGTGACACTGCCGCTGTGGCTACCTGTGTTTACGATGCAGGACGAAACATTTCTGCTGAAGATTGGAGAAAAGTTTGGGTATCGAGAAGTCGAATTTGAAAGCGAAGAATTCAATCAGCGATGGTTCGTCCGAGGTCAGGACACCAAGCAAATCTACGAACTACTTCATCCCCGCGCGATGGAGCGAATGTTAAATGTCGGGCCATACCGGTGGGAATTCGGAGGCAACATGATCGTCGTCCTAAATTCTTCCTATTTGGAGCCTCCTGCTATCGAAAGAACGCTGGTGGACATTACAGACTTTGTCAATCTGGTTCCCAAGTATTTCCGTCAGGACCACCGCCTATAGGCACTGAGAAAATAACCGCTACAATTTCTAGTCGTGGAAGTGGTTATCGGGATCGTTGTCTTAGGTCTTATCCTCATCATTACCGTGGTGAGCATCACCAACCGATTTGCCCGACTAGAATTCACGGTTCGCGAGAGCTTCGCCAATGTCGATGTTGCCCTCAAGCGACGCCACGACTTGATCCCGAACCTCGTGGAAGTGACCAAAGGCTACGCAAAGAATGAGCAAGAAGCACTTCAGCGGGTGATCGAAGCCCGAAATGCGGCACAGGCCGCCCGTACACCTGCGGAGCTCAGCGACCGCGAGAACACGTTCGGGCGTACTCTGCACGGAGCGTTTGCCCTGGCCGAATCGTATCCAGACCTAAAGGCCAGTGGCGCATTCCAGCAACTTCAATCTGAACTTATCGATACGGAGGACCGGATCGCCGCGGCCCGTCGCTTTTACAACAGTAACGTCCGCGAGTTCAATGTGCTGCGGGAAAGTTTCCCGGCGTCTCTACTCGCCGGGAGCCGCGCTGAAAAACAGTTTCTCCAGATTGAAGATCCTGCTGAACGACAAGTTCCAACCCTCAATCTCAATTTTTAGAGGCTGAGGGTTTGATCGCGAACTACTGGGTTGTGGCCTTAATGGCTTCGACAATCGCGGGCAGTTCCGCCGGATTTGGATCCACAAATTTGGCGGTAACCATCCGGTCCTTCGCCACGTAAACAATCGTTTCCCAGGCAGCAAAAGGGCTCAGCTTGTAATCATTTAAAACGGCCTTGGTACTGCCCAGACGGCTGAGGAAAAACACCTTGGGTAAAGCCCATTCTTTCGAGAATTTGGCTAAAGCCGCCCGAGATTTAGTATCGGATGCGGCAGCATTGAGATCCACAACGAATGCCTTTTGACGACCACCGGGAGCAAGTGCCACTGTATCGTTCACGGCCTTTAGAACCGGGGCCAGAGCTTTAGGGGCCTTGAACTGGGACCAAACAATCACCAGCGGAAGTGCGCCATATTCGCAGACGGGGCATTGCCGCGTTTTCTCGTAGGGACCAGATACCCAATATGGCTCAAACGGGGACACTGCTTCGCCCACCTCCAGACCAGGAGTTCCGGCTGTAGCAAGAAGCAGCCCGATCGCAGCGATCATTTGAAAGCCACTCCAGTCACGGCAAGGTCCAATTCAATCTGATTGCCGATTAGCTCCAGGCCCAGGTCTGGTGCAATGCCGTAGTCCAAGCGATTGATTGAAAACTTGGTATGAACCTGCAACAGATCTCCATCCTTTTCCACGCCTCCGCGCACCTTTAACTTGCCGGGCAGATAAGCGATCGTGGCGTCAATGGTCAGGGGTTTTGTGACGCCATGGAACGAAAAGTTGCCGGAGATTTTTGCCGAGATCGTTTCATCTTTGAGCTTTTTCACCTTGTAAACTTTTGTAACGGCGAACTCAATGGTTGGGTACTTCTTCACGTCAAGGCACCAAGCCTGGTGCATCGCGGCTGTCATGTTCGGGTTTATCAACTGGGTACTGGCTGATTCTACGATGATTTTTCCGGTGGACTTCGACGGATCGGCGACGTTGTAACTTACGGTGCCCGAAATCCCCCCGGCAAATCCTCGAATCGGTTCCAGCGGCGAATGGATCGCGAGACTCATCCCGGTCACACCCTTCGGATCTTTCAGATCGAACTCAATGGATTTTTGATTCTGCACTCCAGCGAGTACAAGGCATGAAGCGAGCAGTAGGGGAACAGCCACGATAGAGCGCATGGATGCAAGTACGAATCGGGATAGAGGTTCGTCACCAGTCAATTGAACAATATTGGATTTTCGACCACCTTCACCGAGTGCGTCGCGAGGGAATTTTGTATCTCGCCCCAAGTTGGAATTCCCGAGATTGCGTCTGGCCGTTCGACGCACATTGCTCCCACGGCGGTGCCCGCTCGCAGGCATTCGGAAAAGTCTAGTTCTCGCACCAGTCCCGCCAAAAAGCCCGCAATCGTGGCGTCCCCAGCACCCGTGGTTCCTTGCACTGAAACCGGGAGGCATGGAATGTTCAATGCTTGATTTGCCCAATGGTTCGCGTCCTTGAGCATCGTTACCTGATTGATCCGGGCGAGGGAGGAAGTCTTAGCCACGAGTCCCGCTTCACCGCACTTTACAATCGCCGCCGCGCAGCCGCGATCGAGGCACCATGTCGCAAGTTCCTCGGGAGCGGTGGCTGGAATACCGGTCATGAATGCGAGTTCATCATTACTCGGAAAGAAGAAATCCACGAGGGGAAGTACGCGGCTTAATATTGTCGTCCAATCGGCGCGACCCGCAGCAGACTCTGGATCTGGGTAACTCAGGTCCAGCGAGGTTGAGCATCCGTGGTCACGAGCCGTCCGGAAAAGGTGCTCGAGTTGCTCACCCTCATTTTCAAACATGCGCTTCATGAGAGGCGGATAGCCAAAGTGAAAGTGTCGGGCACTCTCCAAGTGGTGACCGGCCACGTCTCCCGCCACAAAGGCTTCGTTTTCGCCCGGCATGTGCAGAAAAGTTCGGTCCACTCCCGGCGGGCTGATCACGATCGAATATGAAGTTGAATTGGAGTCCCCAATCAAAATTCCGTCCGAAAGGTCAGGCGAATCTTCCGTCAGGATTCCGTGCAGGATCTTTCCAAAGGGGTCGGAACCGATTCGTGCGATCAGCCGGACGGGGACATCAAGTCGGTGTAAGGCGCGGCCAACGTTTGCGACGCATCCGCCCGTTGAAAATTCCGCCGCACCAACTTCAACCAAATGACCCGGTTCGAAACGCGCATCACCGAAGAACTTGGGAATGATATCGAGGCAAATGTGGCCGGCCACCACGATATTGGAGCGCTCGCCTATTTCACCACCGCCGTCGATCCATCCCGGTGAGATTGTAACGCTGCTGTGAACAGCCGATGCGACTCAACGGCCTCCTGAGGGGTGGCGCATTGAAATGCCGGGCTTTCACCCGATAGTTCGGTAACAAAGCTCGCCCACATCTGCAAAATTGCGTCGGGAAAGCCAAATTCAAAGATTTGCCCTGTAATGGCGGACGTCGCGCTTTCGTATCCCAAGCTTTCCTCCCTCCAAGCCTGGGTTTCGCCGGGCGAGTACGGCATGGTTCGCAGAGTTTTTGGCTGTTTTGTGGAAAACTCGGCGCTTAATTTCGTGCCCAGGATTCGGATG
>CANFJD010000060.1 GCA_947447315.1 Fimbriimonadaceae bacterium | reverse complement strand
GATCGGCTACTGAGAATCATTGAAGATCGCCCGGTGAGCTCGTCGCGAAGGGTGATTGTTCCTTGCGAATTGATGGTCCGCGCTAGCAGTGCAGGGAGATCTTCATGATGCTGCTGCCGGTGATGATCATCGCCCAGACCGCCACCGTCCAATTTCGGCTGGAACTACCTTCGCCGGCAAAGTCGGTCTCGGTTGCGGGCACATTTAATGGTTGGAACAAAGCGGTTAATCCGATGAAAACGGACGACGGTGGCAAAACTTGGCGATTATCACTTCCGGTGCCGTGCGGCCAACAGCAGTATAAGTTCGTAATCGACGATAGTCGATGGATTCCTGACCCAACCGCCAAATCGGTAGATGATGGCAACGGCAACGTAAACAGCACTCTCGTTGTGGTTCCGGACGATTATCGAGCACCGGCTGATCCCCGGGATGCACGAATCACTCGTTCCGGCATCAACCACTCCCCCGGCGATCTTGCTCGAACCTACGACCGAGGTGAGCTCACCTTCACCTTACGCACTCGGGTGAACGACGCCGATCAAGTCTTCTTGCTCCTTAATGGCACCAGAAAGCCTATGAAGGCCAGCGGTCGTGACGACCTGTACGCATACTGGACCGTTCGTTCGGCTTGGAATGGCAAGAAAGACCTCGGATATAGCTTCCTTGCCGATGGCCAGTTGATCGGAGAGGACTCGGTGGTCCCCGTGGGCGCCAAACCGCAACCGGCATTCAAGCTTGCGGCCAAAGAATTCCGCCCATTCGTAGTTCCTTCTTGGGTAAGTCGCGCCGTCATCTATCAAATCTTCCCCGACCGATTTGCTAATGGAAAGACAGAGAACGACCCGAGCGACGTACAACCTTGGTCTGGGAAGCCCACTTACTCGAACCGGTTTGGGGGCGATGCGGTTGGAGTCGCCAAACATGCGGAGTACTTAAAGGCGCTCGGCATCAACACGATCTACTTCAATCCGGTGTTTAAATCTCCAAGCAACCACCGCTATGAGGCCGATGACTACAAACTGATCGATCCTCAGTTCGGAACCAATGAGGAATTCGCGGAAATGGGGAAGACCTTAGCGAAGTCTGGCATCGGTATTGTGATGGATTTCGCATTTAACCACACTTCGCCGGGATTTCCGGCATTTAAGGATGTTATTGCGAACGGGGAAGCAAGTAAGTACAAGGACTGGTACTTCATCAAAAATTATCCGGTTACGGTAAAGGATAATCCGCCGTATGAAGCATGGTACGGATTCCCGAGCATGCCGAAACTCAATACCGTAAATCCCGATACCACGAAGTTCTTGCTGTCTGTAACGCCGTTTTGGAAGTCAATGTTGCCGAATCTCAAAGGAGTACGGTTAGATGTAGGGAACGAAGTTGATCCGCGATTTTGGCAACAGTTTCGGACGGCAAATAAGAATTTGGACCCGAACCTTTGGATTCTTGGCGAAGTGTGGGGAGATGGTAATCCGTGGCTCAAAGGCGACCAGTGGGATAGCGTGATGAATTATCCTTTTCGTGACGCCTTAGTCCGCTACTTTACTGGAGGCTCCGATACGCTGGAACAGATGTTTGGTCGGCTCCAAAGCAATATCAACAGATATCCTCCACAGGTTCAAAGGAACCTGATGAATTTTCTGTCCACCCACGACACGGCGCGATTCCTGACACTCGCGAAAGGGGATCGAAACACCCAGAAACTCGCCGCTACCATCCTGTTCACCTGGCCTGGCGCTCCCAGCATCTACTACGGCGAAGAAGTGGGCATGGAAGGTGGCGTAGATCCTGATAATCGTCGGGGTATGCGATGGGATCTAGCCACTAAGCAAAATGACTTGCTCGAATACTATCGGCAGCTTATTGCCATCAGGAAGGCCTATCCCGCCCTCACGGATGGCGACGTTACACTTGCCTCGGTGAACTCGGGAACCGGGACTGCTGTGTATCGTCGAACCTACCATGAAGATTCAGTATGGGTGGCGGTTAATAACTCCGACGTATCCAGAATTGTTTCAATTTCCAGTTCGGTTCCCAAATCTGCCATTGACCTGCTGGGCCATCAATCCCTGATTCGCAACTCGAGTCAGACTTCAATTTCTCTCCGTCCGCGTTCGGCTGCCATCGTAGCCGCTCCGGCATCTCGTTCCATTGCTCGTGATTTAGCCACGACCACGACGTTAACCCGCAATTCAGAAATTATCCGATAAGGACATGCACAAAACCATGACAAGTCAACGAAGACAGGGCTTTACGCTCATCGAACTTCTCGTCGTCATCGCGATCATCGCGATCCTCGCCGCCATCCTCTTCCCGGTCTTCGCCCAGGCGAAAGCTGCCGCTAAGAAGACTTCGGACCTCTCGAACATCAAGCAGGTCACTCTGGCTGCCCTGATGTACGCTGGTGACGCTGATGACGGCACGCCGGACGTTCCTGTGTACAACGAAGAGACCGAAACATACGTTTTCGCCGCTAAGGTGATGCCGTACATCAAGAGCCGCGCTCTGTTCAAGTCCCCGTCGTCGCCCTACCAAATCGGTACGGTTCAGCAGGGAATGTTCGTCGGTCAGCAACGATACTACGGTCAGTCCTACGCGAAGGCTCCGGATGATCCGTGCGTAGGTCTCCCGACCTCCGTTGACGGTGCTTCCAAGTACTATGCCGACATCTACCCGGCCGTGGACTACTGGCTCAACCCGATCATGTTCGGATACAAGCAGGGCGGTTGTCCGAACGGCGGCGGTACCGGTGGTTACAGCCACCCCGGTCCGAACATGACCTCCGGCCCCGGCGGCGGTGATGGTCTCAATGGCATCGGCCCGGCCGGTAATGGTGCCACGTTCACCAGCGTCGCGAATGCGATCCTGTTGATCGACGGTCCCGTTGACAACGGATACATGTTCGATGCTCCTAACGGTCAGGCTTTCTGGGGCGCCGCTTGGAAGGGTATGCACGGTACCTCGTCCAACGCTGGCTTCTTCGATGGCCACGCCAAGAACATCCAGACTGCCAAGTTGGTCCCGGCTAGCCTCGGCACCACCCACAACAACATGTGGAAGTGCGCGAACTGCAGCAACACGCAGTACGTTTCGCCTGCTTCCGACGCTGGTGCCCTGTGGGTCAACTGGGGTACGTCGCTCGCCAACGCTGCTAACCAGTAAATTAACTGTTAGCACGGTAATCAAAATGCCCCCAAGGTCAACTTGGGGGCTTACGCATGTAACATGATGAAAAAACTTTTGTTCGCTCTCGTTCCTCTCATGATCGTCGGATGCAACGCTGGCGATGCGCCGACCGGTGGTTCTGAAGCCGAAACTAAGGCGGTTTTCGATGCTCAGCCACTCGAGGCAAAGGTCAAGTTCTATATGAACTCTCCCATGCCGCAGGCTGATAAACAGAAAAAGATTGAGGAAGTCTATAAAGCGGCTGGTAAGGAAGTTCCTGCCGATCTGTTTTCCAACGCAGCGCCCGCCCCGGGTGCACCCCCGATTGACACAACCGGCGGACAGCGACGGTAAGTCGCCATTTGTGGATGAGTTCCGCCCGCGTATGACGCGGGCGGAACATCTGCCGGTGCTGCCGGTACACTGACGTTTTAATGAAAGTCCTCGTGATCGGCTCTGGCCCCATTGTAATCGGACAGGCGGCCGAGTTTGATTACGCCGGTACGCAAGCCTGCAAGAGCCTGAAAGAAGAGGGCCATGAGGTCGTCCTGATCAATAGCAATCCGGCTACGATCATGACTGACCCTGGAGTAGCGGATTACCTCTACATCGAGCCGCTGAACGTCGATTTCTGCGAGCGCGTCATTGCCCGGGAACGCCCCGACGCCCTTCTGCCGACCCTCGGTGGTCAAACGGGTCTTAACCTCGCCACCCAATTAGCCGATCAAGGCATCTTAGAAAAATACAACGTTCGCGTACTCGGCACCCCGCTCAGCGCCATCAAGAAAGCGGAAGACCGAGAAAGCTTCCGATCGTTGATGCAAGAAATCAAAGAACCCGTACCCGAAAGTTGGATCGTAACCAACGAAGCCGAACTGGAAGCGGTACTTGACGTCGTTCCGTATCCGTGCATCATTCGGCCCGCCTACACGCTGGGCGGTACCGGCGGAGGCATAGCCGATACGCGAGAAGAACTTTGGGAAACCGGTCGCAAGGGGCTTAAATTATCGATGCGTTCGCAGATCATGGTCGAACGCTCGCTGCTGGGTTGGAAAGAGATCGAATACGAGGTCATGCGGGATTCGAAGGGAACCGTTATCACGGTTTGCAACATGGAAAACTTCGACCCCATGGGCGTCCACACGGGCGATTCCATCGTCGTTGCCCCCTCCCAAACGTTGAGTGATCTTGAGTACCACATGATGCGCACCGCATCCCTCAAGATTATCGACGCGCTGGGTATTGAAGGCGGCTGCAACGTTCAAATGGCGCTGAATCCCGATAGCTTCGACTACTACATCATCGAAGTGAATCCCCGGGTCTCCCGCTCTTCCGCGTTGGCATCCAAGGCGACCGGGTACCCCATCGCTCGCGTTGCTGCTAAGATTGCCGTCGGCAAAACCCTCGATGAAATTCAGAACCAAGTGACCGGCACCACCGTCGCCGCGTTCGAGCCTGCCCTCGACTACTGCGTGGTGAAAATTCCTCGATGGCCGTTCGATAAGTTTGCGAGCGGCGACCGATCGCTCTTCACCCAAATGAAGGCAACCGGCGAAGTGATGGCGATCGACCGCAGCTTCGAAGCCGGATTAATGAAGGCGATAAGGGGTCTGGAAGTGAAGCAAAAGGATCTCCGGCACGCCGGTTTTGCCGTTGCATCCGACGAAGTCCTCGCCATTGCGATCCAAAAACCGACCGATGAACGCCTTTGGGCCGTTGCCGAAGGTATCCGCCGCGGCTGGGGAGTCGATGAAGTCAATCGACTCTCGCGAATCGACCGTTGGTTCCTTCGCAAAATTCAACGACTCATTGATGCCGAGCAACGGCTGGTTAACCTACCGACCGATCCCACGGAAGCCGACACCGCAATTGAAGAAGCGTTCCGACTCGGTTTCTCATCGCCAACGATTCTGTCGCTGATCGAATCCGGAGCCGCAAACGTGGGTCCCGCCGTCCGCGCGACGATTGAGCGCATGAAGGTTCAACCCGTCTTTAAGATGGTAGACACCTGCGCTGGCGAATTTGAGTCGCGAACGCCCTACTTCTACGGAACGTTCGAAAGCGAACACGATGTGGTGGCGGTGGTCGCATAAAGGTGCGCTAGTGCTTCCGATATCGGCATACGAGCTGCCGCGAGAACGTCCGGATGAAGTACCAGTGATGCGCCAGTCGTGGCGCGACCTTCTCTTCCTGCACACGCCGGTGGAGCCCGCGGTTATACAATCTGTCCTCCCGGCGCGGTTAACCGTAGACACCTATCCCGATGACAGTGGTCGCGAATGGGCTTGGCTCGCTGTCGTGCCTTTTCTGATGAGGAACGTTTGTCCGGTAGGCGCATTCACGGTTCCGAGCCTTAGCAACTTCTCCGAGACAAACCTACGCACTTATTTCCATCTGGAGGGCGAAGACCCGGGAGTGTGGTTCTTCTCGCTCGAAGCGAGCAATCGCATCGCGTGCGCGATTGCGCGGCACTGGTACGGTCTTCCTTACTTCGCGGCTCGGATGGAAACTCGATTGAGGGGAGAAACTTACGACTCAAGTTCAGTACGCCACGGCGCAGGCGCCATGACCAAAATTTCCGCCCGCATTGGCGAGGTGCGCGCGATGGCCGAACCTGGAAGCCTGGAGTTTTTCTTGACTGAGCGATATCTGCTGTATTCCCTTCGGAAGGAAAGACTCATGCAGGGTCAGGTGTGGCACAGCCCCTATCTCTTGCACGACGTTTCATCGTTCTCCATTGAAGAAACTCTGTCCGCTCAAGCCAACGTCCTTGCCAATCACTACGTCCATGCGCTCTACAGCCCCGGCGTAAAAGTTTTTGCATATCAACCCGTGGAGATCTAAATGATTGAGATTACAAATCGCCAGATAGTCATCAACGGACACCCGGAGCTTATATTCGCCGGCGAGATCCACTATTTTCGATTAGCTAGAAGCAAGTGGGAAGACCGGATCCTTAGGGCCAAGGATTGTGGTTGTAATGCCATCGCCAGCTATATTCCTTGGCTCGTACACCAGGAAGTCGAGGATGAAATGGACGTTACCGGTCGATTTCGTCCGGAAAACGATGTCGCGGCCTTTATTGATCTATGCCATCACCACGGGTTGTGGTTTGTCGCCCGTCCCGGTCCGTTCATCATGGCCGAAATGAAGAACGAAGGCATTCCTTACTGGGTGGCGAGGAAGTATCCCCATTTGCGGCCCACCAATTGGGAAGGGAAGCCGAGTAGATCGAAGACCCTGGATTACCTAGCCCCGGAGTTCCTGGCCGCGGTCCAACGTTGGTATGCCGCCATCATGCCGCTACTCGCGGAGCGACTGATTACACAGAAAGGACCGATAATCGCCGTTCAGCTGGATAACGAGGTGGGAATGCTCAGTTGGGTCCACAACGAGCCAGACCTCACCGAGTGGGTGAAAGCCGATTTTGTCGAATGGCTCGCCCGAAACGGAAAGCCTCCGATCTCAAATCCATCGCTGCCAACCGAAGTGACTGCCGGGGCCATCCACCGGGATTTGGGTGACTATTACCGCGACCGAATTCGACGGTACATCGCAGAACTGAGGAAGTATGCCGAAGACGCGGGCGTGAAATCGGTGCCATTCCTGGTCAACATTCACGGAAGCGGCGGCGGAAAGGGCACCACATTTCCGGTCGGCATCTCCCAGTTGTTTCGCGCCTACACCCAATCCGATGGTTACGTACCCGGTTCGGACCACTACCTTGGCGAACTGACCCGTGACAATGCCGGCGATCTGTATCGAATCAACGCCTTTATGCGGGCTAGCATGCGGCTGGAACAACCACTAACCGCGCTGGAATTTGAGGTGGGCTCGGGCGACTACGGCGAAACGGGAGCTGCCTGGCAATCGGCAGCATCCGCTCGCATGAAAGTCCTGTTAAGCATCGCACAAGGCAACCGCTTGATCAACTACTACCTCTTGGCCGGCGGTCGAAACCCGATGTTGCGCCACTTAGTCGGTGACGGAAACGATCGAGTTGCATTTACCGGCGAACGTCACGGATTCGCCGCCCCCATTGATCCCGAAGGCAAGATCGGCACCCACTTCGAGGGTCTACGATCGGTCACTCATGATATGCGGAAGCTGGCCCAGCACCTGGCAACGGCGGAAGAGGAACATGACAACCTTGCTCTCGGATTTTTCCCCGACGCGTACAAAACTGACTTCAATTACCCCGGCCGGATAAAGGACATTAACGAAGCTCTCGAAGCCTCCCGGGAGCATCTTGAGTCCATCACCCGAACCCTATTGCGTTTGGGTTTCCGCTATCCCGCAGTTGACGTGGAGAATCAGCCTCTTGACCGACAGAGGGTCCTCGTAATTGCGGTGCCGCGTTACTTGGCGCGTACAACGCAGTCGAAATTGGTGGATTTTGTGAAGAATGGCGGCAAGCTCTTCATCTACGGCGATTTTCCTCTCCATGACGAAGTAGGAAACGAATGCCACGTCTTGGCTGATGCCCTTGAAGTGGCTCCGCTGGAAGCCGTACGCGCGGATGGCGATTATCATCTTTCGTTCACTGCGTCATCTTGGGCCAAAGACGAGCCCGAAGTTCGTAGCTATCGAGCCGTGCCGTTCGCTAACACTTCCGGGGTCTTTCTTCATACCTCCGACTCTGGCCACGCCGTCGGTTTCGAACGCACGTTCGGATCCGGTCAGTGCACTGCCATTACGGGCGGAATTCCCGCTCATCTTTCCCTGTTCGGTCGTGTGATAGAACGTCTCGGTGCCAAACCTGCGATCAATTCCCACGATGATTCCGGCGGCACGTGGACGACAACGATGAAATCCGCGGATGGTCACCGCTATGCATGCATCATCAATCTGGACCACGAACCAAAGAACCTCCGCTGGGAAGAAAATGGACAGCCAATGAGCAAACATCTCCCCACTCGTATCGGGGGGCGCTACGCCGAGATCGTGCCGCTCTAAGCTAGGCGGCGGCGAATGGAATCGCTCATGAATTCAGTCGCCAATAGTGTCCCCAGGATGACGATGAGGATCGCAAAAGCGTCGGAGTAACGGAAAAGGTCAACGGCTTCTTTCAGGGGAACCCCAATTCCCCCGGCTCCGACGATACCAAGCACCGCCGCCATCCTGACGTTGCGGTCAAAGGTGTAAAGGGTTGCCCCCACAATATCCTGCTGAATGGATGGAAAACCGGCGTACACCAATGTTTGCCATCGATGCGCACCGACGCTCTCCAAACCTTGATACGTTTGGGGAGAAACCCTCTCCAGGCTCTCCGCAAACGATTTTCCAAGAAATCCAATCCCGTGGAGGGAAATGGCGCATACTCCCGCTTGCGGTCCGATGCCGAATGACATGATAAAAAGCACGGCAAATGCAAGATCGGGAACGGCTCTCAGAAAGCTAAAAATCTCACGGGTGATTCGGTATACAGCCGGGTGCGGGCTTAAGTTTCTGGCCGCCAAGACGCAACCACTCATTGCCACCACCAACGCTATGGAGGACCCCCACAGGGCGATCGCCACTGTCTGAAACATTAACCCCAAGTATTCGGGCAGGTTCTGAAACGAAGGTGACTTGTAACGCGAAACGTACTCGCTGAAATCTTGACCGGCTTCTTGGACATTAAACTGGGTCAGTTGTAATTTCCAAATGATTGCCCCACAAAGCAGCAGAATTCCGAACAGCCATAGGGGGAGCCATGATCGCGGACGCGGTGGTATTCCACGTTCCATTAAGTCACCCTCCGACGCAGTCGATCCGAAAGTCGATCGAGGATTGTCACTATCACGTAAAACGAAAGAATGAGTGGCCCCAAGCGATTGTACTGCTGTAGCTTGACCGCATTGGAGAGGTCAAACCCCACTCCTCCAGCCCCGACGATCCCCAAGATAGTAGCTGCCCGGACGTTCGAATCCAGCGAATAAACCCATTGTCCCACCAAATCTGGCACGGCCTGGGGCAGTATGCCGAACCATCGACGAGCTAAGCCATTCGCCCCAACGGAGCTAATGCCTTCGACCGGGCCGAGGGCGACAACATCCAAACTCTCTTGGTGAAACTTCGCCAAATACGCTACTGTTGTCACGATCAGGGCCGCAATCCCGGGTACCGGTCCCAATCCGACTGCGGCGACAAAAGCCAGCGCCCAAAGTAGATCGGGAATTGCGCGCATCACGGCGGTCAGCACGCGTAATGGGTAGGCAAGTAGGAGACTTGGCGTCGTGTTGCGAGCCATCAGGATTGCTAAGGGCATGGCCACCACGATCGCGAAGCAACTGGCCAATATTGCCATTCCCACCGTTTCGAGTAATCCTGCGCCTAATGACCCGAAAAACTGCCAGTCGGGCGGGGTTACCAAATGTCCAATTAACTCCGCGAAACGAGGGCCAGCATCCCGAAACCGTCCCGGTTCCATGCCCGCGGTTGCGGCCGTCGCACCAAGAGCCAAGATTGTCCCAAAACCCAACCCGATTACGGTTCGCGGGAGTCTCCCGTTTGGGGTCGGCCAAGCGTATTTCATGATTGACCGTAAAGTGACTGCAATTTTTCTGACGTCAGATTCTCCGCGAGATCGTCAATCACAACTTGTCCGTGCCGAAGTCCCACGATTCGATCGCAGAACTCCAGCGCTATATCGACTTGGTGCAGATTCACCACCAGTGCCATCTGATTCTCAGTTGCCGCCCTCACCAAAATTTGCATCACTTCCCGACTGGTTTCGGGGTCAAGGCTGGCTACCGGTTCATCGGCAAGAATCACCTTGGGCTGCTGCAGGAGACACCTCGCGATAGCCACCCGTTGTTGCTG
Organism: Fimbriimonadaceae bacterium; assembly: GCA_947447315.1. Lineage (GTDB taxonomy): Bacteria > Armatimonadota > Fimbriimonadia > Fimbriimonadales > Fimbriimonadaceae > Fimbriimonas. The sequence continues at coordinate 1,840 of CANFJD010000060.1, read as the reverse complement.
ACCTCCGCTGAGGCGATCAACCCTTTGCCATGCGTGCTCGGCCAATCCCACCGATGCCAAATGGTGTTCGGCTCGGCGGATTTCGTCCCGTGGGAAAGCATAAAACAGACTCAACAGCATCGGAACCCTTGACAGGCTTCCCGTGAGAACATTTGTGAGGGCATTTAGGCGCGGTACCAGGTTGAAATGCTGAAAAACCATGCCTACCTCACGGCGAATCTCCCGTAACTTGCGAGGGGATACTTCAATGCCGTTTACGGTGATCCCCCCGGCTGTCGGCGTTTCCAGCCCGTTAATGCACCGGAGCAGGGTAGATTTGCCCGCACCACTCGGCCCCAAAATCGCCGTAACGGTACCGGCCGCGAATGTTAGCGAAACATCGTCCAGGGCCTTACGACCGCCCGGAAATTCCTTACTGACCGATCTCAATTCGATCAAGGATTCAGCTATTTAAGCAAATCCTCCCGCTTCAGTGCAAGCTTTTCAACCAAATCTCTGATGATTTGGTAGCTTGCCGGGGTTGTCCGTTGAAAGCTGGCGATTTCTCCAAATCCAGCGATGCTATAGGTGCCCAAGGCCTTGGGGGAACTCATGATTGCCGATGCGATTTTCTCCTTAAGAGATGGATCTAAGGATTTACGCCAGGCTAGAGGGGAACCAGGAATTGGATCGGACTTTTGCAATATCCGAAAGTCCGATGTTTTCACTTTTCCTTGCTCCACCATCCGATCGACGGTTAGATTATTGGTTGCCCCGGCCGCTACGGAGCCGTTTTTCACCACATTTACTACCGCGTCGTGATTGCCGACGTAGTTGATGTGGCAGAACTTTGTTGCCTGTTCACCCGTTTCCTTCAGGATCATGTAGGAGGGAATCAACCCGCCACTGGTCGACGCGGCTTCCACCAAGGCAACTTCCTTGCCTGCCAGATCTTTGATTGACTTTGCGGGAGACGATCCCGGTACTAGGAGATACGACTGATACGTTGTGATGCCCTTTTTATCAACGGACACCATGAACGCTTCCGCATTTGCTTCTTTCTCGGCTAAAACATATGCGGTTGGACCATACCAGGCCACATCAACCCGATCTTTTCGCATCGCTTCAATCACCGCTCCGTAGTTCGTGACTTTCCGAACCTCCACCGGCATTCCCAATGTTTTTTCTAGGTATGCCCGTAATGGCTCGAAACCAGCCATCATTTGTTCGGTGTCATCCGATGGAACGAGGGCAATCCGCAGCGTCGCTGGCTTGGCGTTGGCGGTCTCACCCGACTTGGCATTGCCGCCAGATCCGGAAGAGCAGCCAGATAGGGAAACGATCCCAACCAGCGCGAGGGTGACAAGTGAAAGGATTCTTCGCATCTGCAAACCAAGGCAAGGATATTCGATTCACGATCCCGCCGGAGCAGTGTTCCACGACTTATCCGACCAATGGAAAGAGTCGGCATATTACTTAGCCGACTCTTAACATAACCCCGCGGTAACTTGCGGTTTACCAGCGAGTTTCGACCGTGTAGACGACTTTCTTCACTTCGTTTGCCTTCAAGTTCACGGTGAAGTCCATCGTGTCACTATCCAACTTTAGAAACTCTTGACTCTTGTCGGTCACCTTCCAGTCACCGTAATGACGCTCAATCACGTGGACAACTTCCGGCGCATCCTTTCGGTTACGGACCTCAATTTCGAATGATTCGGAAAATGCTCGATCATTTATCCGGCGGAAATTGGTTCGCTTCCGCGTTGAAACCACGTCGAATGCCCGCCCCAGGACCAGCGATATCGATTCGTCTTTTGGCGTATGACCAATCTGATCCTCCCCAATGAACTGAATGCTACCG
>CANFJD010000059.1 GCA_947447315.1 Fimbriimonadaceae bacterium | reverse complement strand
CAGTCCTTACCATTGCGCGGCGTGAAGACCGCACTGAGGGTGCGTTGCATCTCGTGAACCATATAGTCGTTGATCAGACCGCCGTGGTTAAACCGCTCGTCGATGATGACGCCGTCCTTATCACTTTGGGCAAGGTAGTAGCGTCGGAAAGATTCCCATCCGCCGTCGCCGGTGTCGGGAACGTGAACGTACGCGGCCCGACCATTCGTCATTTTCGCCACGTATCGCCGGTTATCCTCCGCCCAGGCTCGGAACCGAAGGCCAAACTCAGAGGAGGTGGGGATTACGGTAACGACTCGGGAATCTTTGCCGTCGGGAGTGGGACCCAGTTTGACTTTAACCTGGCGGCCAGCCTTGCCTTCCAACAGCAGATAGATGTCGAGACTGTCATCGAGGGGTTTGCCATCAATTTCCAGTACATATTCTCCGACCTTAGCGTTAATGCCGGGTTGGGCAAGTGGTGCGCGGAGACCGGGGTTCCATCGCTCACCATCGAAGATTCTGGAGAGCCGATATCTCCCGTTGGAAAACTCGAAATCGGCACCGAGGAGACCGCCAGGAATCATTTTTTCAGAGTTACGAGTATCACCTCCTCTGACCCACATGTGACCAATGCTGAGCTGACCAACAATATCTTCGAAAAGATAGTTGAGATCGCTGCGACTGGCAATATTAGGTACGAACGGTGCGTACATGGCTTTCAGTTCGGCGAGGTTTGCTCCGTGCATTCCGGCATCGTAGAAGAAGATTTTCTCGTTGCGGAAGAGTTCGTTGAACATCTGGTTCCACTCTGCCTTCGGATCGAACTTAACGCGCATGCCTTCTAAAGACACCCGACCTTGGCCAGGGGCAAACGGCGCCGCGGTGCTTACGATCTGGAATCCAGATCGTCCGGCGACCAACATCTTATCGCCTTTCGCCGACACCGATACTCCGCCAGCTTGTCCAAACGGCATCGCCGCTCTCGCATTGACGTCGAACTTCGTAACTGTTCCTCCGGCGAGGGCAAAGAACGACCCTGCTGGTCCGGCTTCGAGGCTGGTATAGCCTGCACGAGGGAGTGGCAGAGTTACGATTCGCGACTCAATACCGTCGAGGTCGATCCGGAATTTCTCGTCCTTCAGTGCCTCCTTCTTCGCGCCCTTGTCCGCATCCGGGTTCGGTTCCTCGTCGCTTTCCGGCACCAACGGATTTGCTCCGTCCTTCTTCAGTACGATGGCGTACACACTGGAAGTTGGCGGAGCCGCGCTCAAACTGGTCATGTCCAGGTAGCTTGCGCCCCACCCGGTGTCGGTGCTGGCGTGGAAATAGAGGTGACGACCGTCGCGGTCAAACACCGGATTCTTTGCATTCGCCAGGCCGTCGGTGATCTGGGTCTTCGCCTTCTTCTCTAGGTCGTAGACAAACACGGCGTTCAAGTGATTATTGAGGTCCCGAGCCCAGGTAAGCCACTTGCTGTCTGGAGACCAATTCGGCTGAATGCTCGTTTGGGGGTCTTCGTACGTGCCGGTATCAACGAGTTGCCCCGCTCCGGTGCGAGCGTCGTGGACCCAAAGCTCATGCTTATTGTTGGTGATCGCAATCCGTGATCCGTCTGGCGACCATATCGGGCTGTACCAAAATGCCTCGCCGTTACCCAGTGGATAAATGGTCTCGACTCCATCGGCCAGATTTCGAATTGCCAATTGATAGCCATTTCGAACATCGGTTAGGTATGCGATACGAGTGCCATCGGGGGACCACGCCGGGCTCTTTCGGTGGATGCCGGGCGTCTCATCAAGCACTCGGTAGTCGCCTTTGGCGGCGGGAACCGTTACCAGGAAGCCGCGAGCGGCGACGGCTATTCGCGCGCCGGTTGGGCTCAGGCTCAGATCCTCGACATAACCGGAGATGTCTTTGAACTCCGGTCGTACCTCGGGAAAATCTCCCGAAATGGAGATCGGGACGTCGGTTACCTGCTTGGTTTTGGTGTTGTAGACGTGGATACCGCCGAGTTTTTCAAAGACGATTTCGGCTTTGCTAGTGCCGGTTCCCGCCGTTGCGGATTTGATATCGAAGTCGCTCGCGGGCGGAAACTCTTCCTGCACGGCTCCGGACTTCAAATCGTAACTGAACAGGGTTTTGGTTAACTTCCGGTCGCTGACAAAGTAAATTCGATCGCCAATCCACATCGGCTGCTCATCATTGGTGTTCTGGCGGGGAATCTCTTTGACTTTGCTGGTTGCGAGGTCGGCAATCCAGATGGGATAGGTTTGTCCGCCGCGATAGCGCTTCCAACCGGGTTGCCACTTGTCCCGGGGAACGTACGCCAATTGCTTTCCGTCCGGGGAGAAGGAACCCATCGTGCCGGTCGGCAGAGGTAATGGGCGTGGGATGCCTCCCTTTAGCGATACCGTGAAGAGACGTGGGTAGTCGGTGTTGGAGAGCATCGAGGAGCGATAGAGCACCTGAGTGCCATCGGCAGACCAGCCCACCGTGTTGTCGGCGCTGGGATGAGCAGTGAGCCGTTTCGGAATTCCCCCCGGAGCGGGGATGGTAAATACGTCCGTATTGCCGTCGTATTGTCCGGTGAAAGCAACGGTTTTTCCGTCGGGCGAGAAGTAGGGAGAACTTTCTTCTCCTTCACCGGTGGTAAGCCGAGTGGCGCTTCCGCCCGCAAACGGGACGGACCAAAGATCGCCGGCGAAGGAAAACACGATCACCTCACCATTAGTGGTGGGATGCTGGAATAGAAAAGGACCCGGTGCCGCGGAGAGGGCTGTAAGGGCCACAAGCATAATTGGCATGGGCGTCAGTGTAATGCACAAATTCCTAGCCAGAATCAATTGCCCGTGAATCGGAAATTTGTCCCTAACAAATCGAGGTGGATTTTGGCTTCAACGTGAACGCGCCGTGAGGCAGGATTGATGAATTTCCTTGAATGGAGGCGGGAGAGTCCTCGTTTTGGTAAACGCGGGTAGGCTGTTCTTTCGTGAACCGTAAAGTGATTTGCGCTCTCGATACTGGCGACGTTGCCGAAGCGATTCAGACCGTTAAATCGCTGTCTGACCACGTTCTGACCTTCAAGATTGGTCACGCCCTCACCTTGACCAATGGCCTGGAGGTGATTGCAAAACTTAAAGATGCCGGGGCGCAGCGCATCTTTCTGGACCTGAAGTTCCACGACATTCCGAGTGTGGTTGCCTTGGCGGTAAGAGAAGCGGCCAAATGTGGCGTATGGATGACAACACTCCACGTTGCCGGAGGACGTGCCATGATGACGGCCGCCGTAGAGCAGGCACGCGCATTTGATGAAGAGGATCGTCCGCTGCTAATGGGAGTGAGCGTTTTGACCTCTCTCAGCCAGCGCGACCTGACAGACGATCTAGGGGTTACGCGAGACTTGCCCGAGCATATGGTGCGGCTTTCTCAGCTGGCAATTGATTGTGAGCTAGATGGGGTCATTGCGAGCCCGCACGAAGCCGGTGCCATCCGGATGGCGATTGGTCACGAAGGGATCATTGTCACTCCTGGAATTCAGTTGAATTCTGCCGAGAGCAGCGACCAAACTCGAGTTGCAAGTGCGCAATTTGCGTTTGACAACGGTGCGGATTATGTGGTGATCGGACGCGCGCTAACCAGTGCCGAAGATCCTCAAGCCCGGCTAGCTGAGCTGGGCCTTACCAGTTAGTCTTCGGTCGGATCGGCGTGAGATAAGCCGTGACCTCGGTCCCTGGATAGGCGTGGATGTTACGCCCTCCCAACCGTCGTTTCAGTGCCCCTAGATTCCGTCCCAGAACGCTCCGAACTTCGTTGACGGCGCTTAGTGCCAGCTCAAATTCGGCGCTGGTGCCGCCGCTGGCAAGCGCGGCGACCAGGGATGCGGATCCCGAACGCCGGGACTGCGAGAGAAATTTCTCGGTCGCGGGGAGGGAAGTGTCGGATTTCAATGACTCGATTGCATCGGTCGGAATCGGCACGCCGCCAGGAGTAGTGAGGAACTGCTCCAGCAGGGTCGCGCGCTCCTCGGTAGCGACCGGCGCGGAGGACGATTCCGGTAAGCCTGTGTTTGCACGATTGAACTCAATGTCGCGGACTGCTTTCGGTTGCCCACTTAGCGTGTAGTTACCCATGGGGTCTAAAGCCACGTTTAGCCTCGCGGGCGTATCTGTGAGCGCTCCGAGAGAGCCTTCGGCGCGGCTCCACGAAACCTTTCCCGTAACGATGGTGCCGAGAGGAGGCAGATCGGAGTCAGGAATCGAAGATGTGAGTACAAACCTCAACGAACTACCGGTTTCGCTGCCGCCGCTGGTAAGTTCGTCAACCAATACCAGCTTACGGCGGTGTCAGAAGGAACGGGAGACTTCCGAGATTCTGTGCCAGATTTTGCTGGTGGGGACGGCGGACTAGCTACGTTCCTTTGCCCAATGAAGATTCCCAGGCCAACGGCAAGTGCCACCACGATAACACCGCCAGAAATAAAAATAATGCGCCGGGAAGGATCCGTAGTCATACGTCTGATATACGACGTGCCACTACCCTTACGATGTTGACGATATACTCAGTTTAACAATGACTGACATCCGGCGCATCGTTGCCACCGACTGCGGATCAACCACGACCAAAGCCATTCTCATTGAGAAGAACGACAAGGGCGAATATCGCCTGGTGGCTCGCGGCGAAGCGCCGACGACCGTCGAAAAGCCGTTTGAGGACGTTACGCTGGGCGTTCTCAATAGCATCACCGAGTTGGAGGAGATCACGGAAACTGCCGTTCCCGATGGATTCGTAGCGGGGCGGCGAAAGTTGATCCGAGACGGCAAGGTTTGGCGTCAGCTGAAGGAAGGAACTTTGGATGCCACCGGCGTTACCGGAGAGCTGGACGCCTCCGACATCTACGTTTCCACATCTAGCGCGGGAGGCGGTTTGCAAATGATGGTGGCGGGCGTCGTCAAGTCGATGTCGGCAGAATCGGCGGAGCGCGCGGCGCTCGGTGCCGGTGCAATTTTGATGGATACGTTGGCGGTTGACGACGGCCGCAAGGATTTCCAAAAAGTGGAGCGATTGCGTCAGTTGCGGCCCGATATCATTCTGATGTCTGGCGGCACGGACGGAGGAACGAAGAGTCACCTCATCGAAATGGCGGAAGTCATCCGGCGGGCAGACCCCAAGCCTCGTTTTGGCGACATGAAGCTGCCGATCATTTATGCAGGCAATAAGGAGGCGAGCGCCGATGTAGGAAAGGTTTTAGGCGAGACCATTTCACTGCAGGTGGTGGATAACTTGCGTCCGAAGCTGGATCAGGAAAACCTCGGTCCCGCGCGAGATGAGATTCACGAAATGTTCCTGGAGCACGTGATGCAACAGGCTCCGGGCTATTCCAAATTGCTGGAGTGGACCAGCGAAGAAGTGATGGCAACTCCGAATGCGGTTGGAAAGCTGTTGAAGGAATACGCCGAAAATGAAGGAGTGAACGTGCTCGGAGTAGACATCGGCGGAGCGACGACCGACGTCTTCTCGGTGTTTAAAAATTCGTTCGGCGAACGAATCTATAACCGTACGGTTTCGGCTAACCTGGGCATGAGTTACTCGATCTGTAACGTACTGAAGGAAGCTGGAGTGGAAAACATTGCCCGTTGGTTGCCGTTTGAGATCGAACCTTCGGAAGTTCGCAACCGATTGCGGAACAAGATGATTCGACCGACGACCATTCCGCAGACTTATGAAGATTTGCTGATTGAACACGCAGTTTCTCGCGAGGCACTACGGCTAGCGTTCTTGCACCACAAGAGCCTCGCCCGAGACTTGGTGGGCGTTCAGCAGGGTGGTCTGGATCGATTGATGAGCGAGCAGGCGACTGGTCAGACCCTCGTGAAGATGCTGGAGCTGGACATGATCATTGGCTCGGGCGGCGTACTTTCGCACGCTCCGCGGCGCGCACAGTCGGCGTTGATGATGATGGACGCCTACCAGCCGGAAGGAATCACGATGTTGACGGTGGACTCCATCTTCATGATGCCGCACCTCGGCGTGCTCAGCGAGCACGTTTACGAGGCGGCAAAGGAAGTCTTTGAGCGAGACTGCATTGTCAAAATTGGTACCTGTATTGCACCGGTCGGTACGGGCAAAGTTGGCGAGCCTTGCGTGACGGTGAAGGGAAACAAGATCGATGTTTCGGTGCCATTTGGTCAGATTAAGGTTGTTCCGATCAATATTGACGAGACGCCAGAACTAGTGGTGGAACCGGCCAAGACGTTCGATGTCGGTGGCGGAAAGGGCAAGGCGGTGACGGTGAAGCGGTTTGATACCAGCAAGGGCCATCGCGACCAGACCACGAACCTGATAGATGGTCAGCTGGGATTGATCATCGATACCCGAGGTCGTCCGTTTGATATACGGCTGGAAGCAGCGGGTCGAGTGGCGAGTTTGAGGTCGTACCTAGAAGCCATGGGCCTCCCGCTACCAGCGTAGGACCCAATGAAAAAGCTAACCGAGTCCGAAGCTAACCAATGGATGACCAGCCTCGGTTTGGCTCCGACCGACAGCTATATTCGAAATCGGTGGAATGCGCCAAATGGACTGCGATACAGCTGCCTCGATAAGGAAGCATTCCGCCAACCGCTGGTAATATGCCTCGCTGATTTTGTGGCCGAAAGCGAAGTGCTCATTTCGATATTTGAACATGGTATCTGGTCCTCATTTGAAATTCCTTATCTCTGGCACCTGGTGCAGCGAGATGGCAGCGTCCCCGAAGAAATCGACTACGTGAACTACGTTTTTCGGACGGAAGAAAACGAGAGATTGTTTTCTGTTTTATTTCTAATGCTGAGCTTCGGATGGGGGTTCATGCTCATAGCGAAGGAGAAGAAGTTTGCCTACATTCACGACCACGATGACGGCCTGGTTGCCATTTGTGAGGATCAGGAAATCATTGGTTACCTGAAGGATCGATTTGATAAATTCGGTTTCAAGCAATTTACTTAGCGCAAAATTCACGATCCGTTAGCAAATATATCTTGTGGCCGTCGGGTGGTTTATTCCGCCGCCACCGCAAGACCAGCAATCAGAATAGAACCGCCGCAGCCCGCCGCGGCGACACTGGCAGTTGCGGAGCATTCGGTTTCAAATTCCAATCCTTCGACCTAACAAAGCGGTCGTACCTTGAAGCTATGGGTTTGTCGCTCCCGGCGTGACAGACGCCAGGTAGTTCTCAGATCCTGACCGATCTTCTTAACCCTGGAGAACTTCGTTGGTGAATCCGCCAACGAAGTTCTGACCGTCTAGGTAGATCCAATCGCATATGTCTTCCACGGGTTGGGACACCAGAGAACCTAGCAGCAACCCGGGTTGGTGCATCGGCTTGTTCTCCAACTTGCCAGTGACTTTGCCTTCTTCAATACTGGTAACCGATACCCACATATTCTCCACCCGATCTTCTTCACCGAACAGAAGTTTCACCATGAACAACTGTTCCGGGCTTACGCGGGAGCGGAGGGCAGCTTCAAACTCGGGAAATCGGCGACGCGCTTCTTCGATGGCGGCCTCCATCTTCCTTTCGTCGTACTCCGAAATCACGGCATCGTAGGCCACGGTATCCATTACGTCCGAGGCTTCGCCCTCGGCAAAGGCGGTGAGAAGCTCTTCGGTGACCAGATTCATCCGCTGGGTGTTGAAGCAGTAGACGGCCGTGACGTCGGCATCAATCAGCGGAAGTGCCATTTTCCCAACCAAATTAATGCCGTCGGTGGCGTGGTCTTTTCCGGCCGGCGCTTCCCTGACATCGATCAGAATCGCACCGGTGTGAGCTTCGACGGCGGCTTCGATACGTGCCTCCGCCATCGCCGGGCCGCCCTCCGGAATGTATCGGGTGGGCAGGGAGAGAAATGTGATCTTCCAACCTTCGGACTTCCATTCAAATCGCAACGGCTCTGATTGCAGATCTTCCGTGCGGACGGGTGATCCAGTACCGGCTTCGATCGCCTGTCTCACAATCAACTCAGGTAGCTCGCGAGGATTTGCAAGCAGCAGAACGAGGGCCACGGGGTCAGGATCTTTTGGGCCAAAGATGCCCTTCATGATGCGACCGAAAAGTCCCATGGCGGGAACGATACCGCTTTCGTGGGGAAACGTTGCGCACTAGCTGAGCGACCATCGGTGTGTCTTGCGCGGGACTGAGATATATCGGCGTCGGTCTGTCTCCAGGAGGATTTGGTCAATGGTGTATCCGACGATAGGGAACAAGAGAATCCACACAAGGTCGGATGTCAAGGTTTTGGTAGGTACGCAGGAAACGGCCGATGCGATAAGCGTCATGATTCCCCAGTGCGAGGCGTGGCGGCTGAATCGCCAGCGGGTCATGCACCAGGCCGCAGGTAGCAAGGCGAATGCTTCTGTATCGAGGCCAGATTGGCGGGCTAACCAGTATGGGGTCAAGGCGATGAGGGCACCCGTGACAACGCATCCGGCAAGTGCTTCATGCAGCAGAATGTGGTGGCTGGGGCTCGCGGTGGAAATGCCGTACCTTGACCAATACCAGTCTTCAAGTGACTTCGTCCATCGCGTGCTCCACAAAATAAAAGTAATCACTACTGCCGCGATCATTCCGATCGTAAGAAGCGGGCTATCGAAACTGCCGAAATGGCCAATGAGTACACCGCCTGCCAGTAGAATTGACAGCGTCACAAGGGATGAGAGGGGTCGAATATCACCCTGCCGTGTCATCCACTCTTGTCTCGTTTCCCTAGCTCGTGAAGCCATCGCGTTCCCGATAAATCATACGATGTAGTTAGCGAAGAATGAGTACCGCTGGACAAAAAATGTCTGGGGCCGTAGTCGAGTCGGGATTCATTCATTCAGCTAACCATAGCAAATAGCGGTCTCTAGCGACCGCACTCTAAAGGGATTTCGGGTGCAAAATGGATCGGTGGAACTGAGTTTTGGCGCGGTCGCTTTGCGACCATTGGCGCAGGAAAATGCAGCGGACTTGTTCGTGGCGGCGTCACCGGCGGAGGTTTGGCGACTACTGCGGACACCATTCGGACGATCTTTGGCCGATATGGAGGAGTACGTCGCGGCGGCGTTAGCCGACTCGAAATCGGAGCCGTTCGTCATCGTCGTGGACGGGGAAATCGTGGGTTCCACGCGGTTTTACGATATCTCGGAAGTGAATTGCGCAGCTTCAATCGGGCATACCTTTCACCACCCAAAGGTGTGGCGGACCCACGTGAATACGAGCGCCAAGATTGCCCTCATGGATTACGCGTTCGGCCCCCGCGGTTGGAGGCGCATTCAGTTTGATGTGGACGAGCGGAACGAACGGTCTCAGAATGCGGTGCTGCGACTGGGGGCGACGCGGGAAGGCGTGCTGCGGCGAAACTTGGTGAACTGGGACGGATACGTACGGAACACAGTGGTTTTCAGCATGCTGGCGGATGAGTGGCCGGAAAACCGGGCGCGGCTTGTGTCATACTTTTCCCACAACTCTGAAGAAAGCCGGTGAGCATTGCTCTTAAGTCGCAGACGTTCGAAAGAACTGGCGAGCCTGCCGAGGGGACGAAAAAGGAATAACGGCATTTTGCCGCCTCGTTCTGTTGGCAGACTTACCCCTTGCGGGAACAGCCAGAACGAGGCGTTTTTGATTTAAAATTCGATGCCAACCGCTTTCTTCGGGGCAAAGGTAACCATGCCTACCGCACAGAAAGCGCAATCCATAGAAAAAGCCAAGGAGTGGTACGCCTCAGCTTCCGGAGTGGTCTTTACGGACTACCGAGGACTGAAGGTTAAGGAACTCCAGGCTCTGCGTGCGGACCTTCGCAAGAAGGGCGGCGAAATCCACGTCATTAAGAACACTTTGTTCCGATTGGCGGCCGGAGACGACGCAGCCCAGCTTCCGACTGAATTCGATAACGGCACCACCGCGTATGCGTTCGTGTTTGGTAGCGAATCGGAAGTGACCAAGGCTCTTTTAGAGTACGCGCGGGTCAGCAAGAAACTCATCGTCAAGGGCGGTCTGTTCGGCGGAAAGGCTTACACGAGCAAAGAGGTAGAGACTCTCAGCAATCTTCCCAGCAAGGAAGTGCTTATTTCTCAAGTCATCGGAGCGATTGCCGCCCCGATTTCGACCCTCATCGGCACCGTGGAAGCTATCTATGCTGATCCGATCCGCACGATTTACGCCGTTGCCGACCAAGCGAACGAAGGTTCTGAAGTCGCCGCAACCACCGAGTAACAAGAGAAAATTAAATGGCAAACATTGAATCCATCGTAGAATCGATCGCCGGCCTTACCGCGATTGAACTGAGTGAACTGAAGACCGCCCTGGAAGACAAGTTCGGCGTTACCGCCGCCGCTCCCATGGGTGCTTTCAACCCGGCCATGTTCGCCGGTGCAGGTGCCGCTCCGGCCGCCGCCGTTGAAGAAGAGAAGACCGAATTCACGGTCGTCCTCGCCGATGCTGGCGCCAGCAAGCTGAACGTCATCAAGGTCGTTCGCGAGCTCACCGGTCTCGGTCTCAAGGAAGCCAAGGACCTCGTCGATGGCGCTCCGAAGCCGATCAAAGAGAACGTCAGCAAGGACGAAGCGGATAAGGTCAAAGCCGCTCTCGAAGAGGCTGGCGGAAAAGTCGAAATCAAGTAATTCCGAACCGTTGGAATGGCAAACGCTCCGATCGAAAGATCGGGGCGTTTTTATTTTGTCCGCATAACGCTTTGTACGGCGGCTTCGATGTCTGGTTCCCGCGTGAATCGAGTGCCGATGAGCACGGCTCCCGCGCCCGCCGCTTTCACGCGATTCACGTCGGCCCGTGATTCGAGGGAGCTCTCACTTACGGCAAAGGCAAACGGAGTGATCATCGGGATAAGCCGCTCGCTGACCGACAAATCTGTTGTGAAGGTAGCCAGATCGCGATTGTTTACGCCAATGAGGTTGCATCCTAGGTCGATAGCGCGTGCGGTTTCCTCCTCCGTGTGCACTTCAACCAGAGCGTCCATTCCTAGATCCCAGGTCAGGTTTTGGAATTCCGTGATTTCGGCATCAGTCAGCATGGCGACGATTAGCAAAACAGCATCCGCTCCGAAGCATCTTGCCTCATAGATTTGTAGAGGATCGATGATGAAATCCTTGCGTAATGCAGGCAGATCGACCGCGTTCCGACCTTCAGTTAGGTATTGCAAATTTCCCTGAAAATACGATTGGTCGGTAAGGAGGCTTAGGCAATTTGCCCCGGCGGCGGCATAGGCCTGGGCGATTTCTACGGGATCAAAATCCGGGCGAATGAGACCCTGACTAGGACTGGCCTTTTTGATTTCGGCAATCAATCCGATTTCCGGTGCCCGTTGCAATGCCCGTAAAAAACCTCGGGGTGGGGAAACCGTGGCGATGTCGCGGACGAGTTGCTCACGAGTAGTACGGGCATGAAGCGCGGCTACCTCGGTGCGCTTGGTCTCGTGGATTCGCTCCAGAATCGTCATACGCGGACCGCCTCCAGCTTGGCACGGGCGGCTCCCGACCGAATGGCATCTTCCGCCAGTTGAGCTGCGACCTTGAGATCGGGCGCGAGTTCAGCCAGCCAGATGGTGGCGGCAGCGTTCGGAATCACGGCATGGGCTCGCGGCGAATCGGCATTGGTAATGGCCTCCAAAAGGATCTCCGCGTTACCAAGCGCATCGTCAGCCGGCAAAAGTGCGGATGGATCGATCGGTTGGCGTCCGAAATCGAATGGGGAGATGGTGGTGTTTTCAACCACTCCGTCTACTAGGCGTACGGCGTCGGTAGTGGTGCAAGGGCTGATCTCGTCTAGATGATCGCGACCATGGACGATCAGCGCGCGATGCGCTCCTAATTCTCGGAGGGCTTCGCCCATGGATCGCATGATCGCGTACTCATAGACCCCGATCAACTGTCGGGTTGCCCGGGCGGGATTGGCGAGGGGACCAAGTTGGTTAAACACCGTGCGAACCCCAAGTTCTTTCCGTACCGCCCCGACGTGCTGCATGGCCGGGTGATAGTTCGGCGCGAAAAGGAAAACAAGACCGTG
>CANFJD010000058.1 GCA_947447315.1 Fimbriimonadaceae bacterium | reverse complement strand
CGGCGGAGACCATTTTGTCCATGTACATGTCGTGTTCTTCACGATTTCGGAACGTACTGAAGAACGAGAAAATGTGGGTGCGGCCGCGGCGGAGAGATCGCGTGAGAAGATTTGGAGCGTAGTTGAGCTCTTCGGCTGCCCGCTTTACTCGCAGGTGGGTGTCTTCGGAAATGCGCCGATGACCAGCCTTTCCGGCCAGCACCAAGGATACGGTGGTGGCGGATACGGACGCAAGCGCGGCTACTTCTTGTAAAGTAGCCCGACCACTTTGTCGTTTCGGCTTAGGTGTCATTAGACTTGCTCAAACGCTTGAGCTATTTGCTCAAGCGTTTGAGCATCTTATCACGAACTTTCGTAGTGAGCAAGATCATTTCAACGAATTTTCTGTGTTTCTTGACTTTTCTGCTCAAAATCCCGCGATTCTTCTGCGGGTAAGCCGTGCTGACGGCGTCATTTCTCGCTTTCGGGAGAAAACTCGAATCCGCCCGGTGCCGAAATATGATCTACCTCGTCCACGAATTCCATGCGGTGTTCAAGCACCGGATGCTTTAGGAATGGTTCCGAATCACGGCGGAATTTTGGCTTGCCGCTGGGTAGCCAGCCAACCGAGTGGATCATGGCCACCATGGGCCGAGGATTTTCTGTGAAATTTGGCATTCCTGCATGCCAAAGCCGCATGTCACGGATGAGGATGCTGCCGGCTTTAACCCGGGGTTGAATGGGAGGCGCATTTTCTCGTCGGGCAGCCATAGCGGCTTCGGAGGCCTTGATGTCGCCATCGCTTTGGGTGACGGTGACATCGAGGTGGGTGCCCGGCCAGATTTCGGTGCTGCCATTCTCGGGTCCCATATCCACCATCGGGAGGTTGACTACCAACGAGTATGCAGGAGGGGCGTGGCGGAGATTCGGCCATAGTTGTCCGGAATCGGCGTGGACCGGTTGTCGACTCTCGCTTGGCATGGCGGTGTTTCCGCTATAAAACGCATTGTACATGCCGTTTCCGAGGATGGCGTGAGTCACCTGAATGGCGAATTCATTACTCATCACGTCGGTGAAGAGATAGGGCGGAAACGGCGGGGGATCTTGTTGGACATTGCCTTTCACCCAGTTAAATGGAGCATCTGGCCGGTTCACCAATAGCTTTACGTCCTCAAGCATTCGATCTCGAATGATCGCGATGTGGTCCAGATCCACCACGTCTTCCAGCACGACGAAACCGTCAGTTTCCAGGGCCGCAACGGCCTGATTTAGATGCTCAGAGTCGAAACGTTGGTTTGCATATTCGGCAGACGTTGGCTTTATGGTAACCATGCGTCCAGTTTATTAGAAACGGGTTACGCGGGTGCAATGACGGTGCGGGTGCCGGGCTTCTGGATGGGGATATCGTTTAGCCAATCCGGGACTTCATCGGGTGGGTAGGAAGTAGCCTCAACCTTGTATGCCGAAAAGAGCGGCGCCTGGAGGCCAAGATCACCGGTGGCACGATCTATGAGGACGGCGAAGGCACCGACCTTCCCGCCGGCCGCAACAATGGCTTCGTGAGATTCCCGCAACGATGTCCCCGTGGTTAACACGTCGTCCACGATCAGACCGACGGAACCAGGCGAGAGTGTCTTGCCGCGGCGTAACGTCTTTATGCCATTTTCGGTTTCGATATAGACCGACAGGAGCCCCATTTGGCGGGCAACTTCGAAGGCGATGATGATGCCACCGGTTGTCGGTCCAGCGACGAAATCGAAGCCGCCGTCCGCAAATTCTCGGGCAATTTCCGCGCAAAGCGCACTCAGGACATCGGGTCGTTCCAGGACGCGAAACTTCTCAAAGTAGATATCGCTGTGGCGTCCGGATGTCAGGAGAAAGTGGCCACGCAAAATGGCGCCGGAGTCTTCTAGAAGTTGAGTGAGATCCATCAGGGAAGTACGGAGAACGCTCCCATCTCGCGCACAAATCGATTTCGCTCGTCGACAAGAATTACCGTTGGTTCGATCGGTTCGTCCGTATAGTCGAAAGCGGCGATGATCACTCGGTCTCCCGCACTGAAAAAGTGCGCCGCGCCTCCATTGATACCGATGGAGCCCGGGGGGCCGGCGAAGCAGTACGTTTGGATTCGCGATTTGTGGTCAACCGCCCAAACATGTACCAGTTCGCCATCGCGAAGCCCGCACTTGGCCATGAGGCCCGCATCAATCTCGATACTTCCCACGTAATCCGGATTTGCATACGTAATCCGTGCGTGGTGAATCTTAGCTTTGAGAAGCTGGGATAGGCGCATGATTTAGGTTTTCGGTGGTCACCGGAGCCCGCGCGGCTACTCGCCGACGGCGAGCAATTGCGGACATGAAACCGCCGACAAAGAGAATACCGGTTCCCAGCCACACGAGACTGGTGAGCGGCTTCGTATACAACTCAATTGGGTACAAGGGCCGCTGGAACAGTAGTTGCAAGCTGATTGTCCGGTCGGCCGCATTCATGCCGCTGATGATGGCCAGGAAGTCTTGCCCCACCGGAGTGAAACTGGTCTGTGGACCGCCACCCGGCTGCAACTCCATGTACGGAGATACACGGTGTTCGCCGTCGCGAGTCTTAATGATGAATTCACCGCCAAATTTGGCTCCGGCCATTCCTGGCGTGCCAGATTTGGTGGGCTTTACGTAGGTGACTTGAATCCCGTCCACCGATCTGGATTCACCGGGCTTGAACGGCTCGGGCTTCTCCCAGACTTCTGTAACCGGTGCGTGCATGGAGAAGTAAACGTCGTGGGTGGGATAGGACTTTACGAACGGCCAGACTTGCGATTTCGCCTCGCCATTGGAGTCGTAGTAGTAGAGGCCGGGCGTGGCTTGGAACTTCTCATTTCCCGGACCATCAACATCAAACACGACTTTGCCCTCCCGATCGTAGAGGTCCTTGCCGGTGACTTCCTTAAATGTCACTTTGTAGTCAAGGAGTTGCGCCGATCCCATACTGGGAATAAATTCCTGCTGTTTTCGTTCTAGTCCACGAGAAAGGATGAGGCCCGCCATTACGACCGCGAGGCCCAGATGGGCAACGTATCCACCCGCTGCCATCTGCATTTTTCGTCCAAGTTGAAAGGCTCTCACGGCTCCCGTGATTGCGGTAAACCAGCAGCACAGCAAAAGAATTGCCAGGACTGGAATCAGCGGTAGCTTGGTCTGGAACGGTCCGTGGACGGTATCGGCGGTGGTGACGTGCACGCCCCAACCTGGACCCTGGATGAACACAAAAGTGAGGCCGGTGCAGAAGATTGCCGCCGCAAGAAGGACGTTGATCCGGACGAGAAACTCTCGGAATGTGTGTCCTTTCCAATTTACAAACGGTGCCGACGCCATCAGGAGCAGGACCGGAATGAAGAACCACACGACGACCAGGTGGTAGAGGCCTTCTTCCACCCGAGCGCCTTCACCACCCCTCAGCGCGGTAATGACGGGCCAACTCATTCCGAGCGAAATAACGGTGGCGAGCATGCTGAGCAGCAACATGCCGTAGCGGTATAGCTTTTCGCGGCTGAGCGCCAATTCTTCGGTGGCCTGCGTCCGAACACTTCGGGCTAGTGCTGGTCCCTTCCAGATCCAGAGTCCAACGAAACCGACGACGGCGGCCGCTAACGCAGTGCGAAGGATCACCAATGCCGACCCGTCCATGCTGGCGAACGAGTGATTACTGACCTTATCGAGAAGTCCAGATCGCGTTAGGAACGTGCCGTAAACAAAGATGAGGAACGGAACTGCGCCCAGGAACAAGTTTCCGGCCACCCAAAGTTTCCGAGCCGCCTGAACGATAACGCCATGGGCGAAAACGGCGGCAAAGAGCCACGGAACGAGACTGACGTTTTCCACGGGGTCCCAAGCCCAGAAACCGCCCCAGCCCTGGGTTTCATAGGCCCACAACCCACCCATGCACACGCCAAGACCAAGAATGGCGAGGGAGGCCAGGTTCCAAGGGCGTACCTTGGCGATCCACTCTTCGGGGTCGCCCGCAATCATCGCGGCGACCGCGTATGCGGCCATTACCGCCAGGGAACCGAAGCCTAGGAAAATAACCGGTGGGTGGATGACGACCCAATAATTCTGCAATGACGGAACCATGCCATTCCCGAATGCAGGGACAAAAACCTTGCCGTCTCGGATCACATCCTTCATGATCGCAAACGGAGATTCATAAGCAAGAATCCCGGCGAGCACGGCAAGAATTCCCGAGTACGTTCCAACGTAAGCAGAGCGGTACTTGCCGGTGCCCCACACCGTCATCAATCCAAAAATTGCCGATGCAGCGGCCCATAGCAAAAAGCTTCCTTCTTGGGCCGTCCAGACGGCAGCAACTTTGAACGACGGAGAGATAATCGTGTCGCTGTGCCCGAAAACGTACTCGTACTGAAACTGGTCGGTGACAAACAGCGCGGTCAGACAACCAAATACAACAACGAGGGCGACCGAGCCCGCAACAAATAAAGCTGTGGCTTCACGCGGTCGGCGGAGCAAGGACGCAAGGATCGCGAGGACAAAGATACCGATGGAAAGATTGGTCAATCCACGGCCCGCGTCGCCGAGTTTCATTGACCAGTCCGACACTTGGGGGAGACCGTGTAGGGGATCCATTCTTGCTATCTCTTTTCCGTCAAACGAGAGCCGTTCTTGTCCGCTTCATACTTCGAAGGGCATTTGACGATGAGTTGCGTGCTTTCAAACACCCCATTCTTTACGCCGCCAACCGCCACTACGTTTTTTGCTTCGGCGAGGTTTGGAGGAATTTCACCGCGGTTAATGACCTGAATGGTATCGCCATCTTGATCGGTTAGCCGGAAGCTTAGGGTTCGCGCATACACGTCGGTATGTACAGAAGTTGGGTCAACGGTGCCAGCAAGGTGGAGTCGGTCGCCTGATGCTCCTTTGGCCTGCCGGATGGTGACATACGGACTGGCACTGTTAGAAAAAGCAATCACCACGCCACCCAGTGCCAATGCGGCAACTGCACCCGAAATCATTGCGCCTACCTTCATGGTTGATGATTAGCGTACCCACGGCAGGGTTTACGGCACCCGAAATTGTCACCCAGTTCGCCATTATGAGCAGGAGTATTTTCTGAGTCGAATCCTCGGAACTTTTCCGGCCATCGGCTGGTTGGATCGAATACACTTGCGGAAGGAAATTCTATGACTCGCACTAACATGATTTGGACGCTGGCATTGGCAGGCGTCTTGGCTACCGGGGCTGCCCTTGCTCAGAACCGATTCGTGAGCCCGGCGGAGGACGACGAATCCGGCGCGGTTCCTAAGCCAACTTACGGCTCTGACACGTTGCGGTTTGGATCGAACGTTGGTAGCTTTAAGGTGCTTCCTTTTAATGACGAGCAACTTACGAAGGGAACGCTTACGTTCAGCTTCAACGGTTCGGTTCTGGTGAGTGGACTTAAGGGCACTTTGACGAAAGAAGGAGACGTTCGCGAGGAGTACCAAAATGAAAAGTACGACAAGCAGCTCTACTTCGGTAAAGGCAAGATAACGATTGTTGGCGAAGTTCGCAGCGTGCAGTTCTTTGGTCGCGATGTGAATGGTTCACTGAAAGGTAGTGGTTTGATCACGTTCTACGGTGAGTTCGACAAGAATTTGGAAACCGGCTGGTTCCAGTACGAAGGTGGCGATCGTTTGCCTTGGGGTACCGGCGGTGCCCAGAAGCAGGTTCCTGAAGTTTCGTTCTCGCCGGCGAATGAGTTGAAGATCGAAAAGTCTGGTTAGTTGCTCGAAAACTCATTCATCCACGTTCCCGGCCTGGGGTCGCTCACGGAGCAGAGCCTTTGGGAACAGGGCTGTCACACTTGGCGAAGCTATTTAGCTTCGCCAACTTCATTTCGTTCGAATCAAGTTTCCTCGGCTGATCTGACTGCGGAGCTTGAGCTAAGTGTCGGAGCGCTGGATGCACGGCATCACCAATACTTCCGTCACCGTTTTGGAACAGATGCCTGGCGTGCTTTTCCCGAATTCCGGGATCGATGCGTTTATCTGGATATCGAGACGGATGGCGGTCAGTCGGGAGACTCCATCACCACGATTGGAATGTGGAATGGAAAGGAGTTCACCGCGCTGGTGAAGGGCCAGAACCTCGGAAATTTTCTGGACGAGGTGAGTCAGTACTCCATGATCGTCACCTTCTTTGGTGCCAGTTTTGATATTCCGATGCTCAAGAAGAAATTCCGAACTTGGGAGGCGGATCAAATCCACATCGACCTGTGTCCGACGCTCAAAAAGGTGGGCCTTCATGGCGGTCTGAAGAAGATTGAGAAGCAGCTCGGGATAGCCCGGGGCGACGATACTGATGGTCTAACTGGTCGCGATGCCATTTGGATGTGGAACCGCTATTACCGGAATCACGATGAAGCCGCCTTAGAGCGGCTCATCGCGTACAACCGGGAGGACGTGGTTAATCTGGAAATGCTGGCCGAATATGCCTATCGGCAATTGCGAGCATCGGTTCGGGGCGCACACGACCAGACTGATTAAAGGACAGCCGCGAATGCGGAAATCGTCTGGGCGACATCGGAATCGGTGATGTGGAGATGCGTTACCAGGCGGAGCCGATTTTCGGCTACCGGGAAGCACCACACATCGTGGGCGCGAAGTTTTTCGCAGACTTCGGCCGCAGGAGCGGTCGTTTCAACCAGGACGATATTGGTCTGCGGCTTGTGCGCACCCGGGATGCCCTTGGCGAGGGCAGCGGCGCGGGCATGATCTTCCGCGAGACGATCAAAATTTTCTCGGATCGCGTACAGTCCCGCCGCCGCGAACATTCCCGTCTGCCGCATTCCGCCGCCGAGACGTTTTCGCCATCGCCGGGATTTTTCAATGAAATCGGACTTGCCGACGAGGACAGACCCCATTGGCGTTCCCATACCTTTGCTGAGGCAGAGGCTGGCAGAATCAAACGGTTCGGTCAGTTCGCGCACGAGGACGCCAAGGGCGACCGCTGCATTCCATACGCGGGCGCCATCTAGATGCATTTTCATCCCGTGCTGATCGCACACCTCACGATATTCCTGCAGTTTTTCCGGTTGAACGATGGTGCCGCCGTGGCGATTGTGGGTGTTTTCCAGACAGAGCAGAGAGGTGGCGGGACGGTGCAAATCTTGGGTGAGGGCTCGGCGGTGGATTACGTCGGGGTCAATTACGCCGCGGTCGCTGGGCAAGGTCCAAGTGAGGACACCGGCGAATATGGCGGGAGCGCCGACTTCGTAGTAGATGACATGGGCTTCTTCCTCCACCAGGATGGCGTCACCACGTTCGCAGTGACAGGCGATGGCGGTTTGGTTTGCCATGGTGCCGCTGGGAAAGAAGAGTGCGGCTTCCATGCCGGTGAGTTCGCTTACCGCTCGCTCTAGTTCATGGACGGTCGGGTCATCGCCCAGTACTTCGTCGCCGAGCGGAGCTTCTATCATCGCCTGCTTCATCGCGGCGCTGGGCTGAGTGACGGTATCGGATCTCAAATCTACAATTGGCATAGTCGCTTCTGCATAGGTTATCATGGCGAACGATGCGAGCTTTGTTAATTGGTGCCGGCGGCATGGGTCAGGGATGGGCCAGTAACCTCAACGATCATCCCGAAGTGGAACTAGCCGGGTGGGTGGACGTTCGCCCAGGAGCCGCGGCCGAAGCCGCCCAGAAGAAAGGGCTGTCTTTTGAATACTACGGGACAGACTTGGCCGAAGCGATTGACCGCTGCGGACCAGATTTCGTGGTTGATGTCACTCCTCCGGAGGTTCATCACCGGGTTACGTTGACGGCGCTCGGAAAGGGGATTCCGGTGATTGGCGAAAAGCCGATGGCGAATTCGATGGCAGAAGCGCGCGAGATGGTAAAAGCCAGCGAAGACTCGGGGAAGTTGTATATGGTGTCGCAGTCTCGCCGGTACATCGGCCAGATTGTGGCGTTTCGGAATCTCATCAACGAGCGGATCGGTCGGCTTGGCATCCTAAATGCGGACTTCTTCATCGGGGCACACTTTGGCGGCTTTCGCGATGAAATGCCTTCGCCATTGGTATTGGATATGGCGATTCATACCTTTGACGAGGCCCGTTTCCTGACCGGGACGAAGCCCGTTTCGGTTTACGCGGACGAGTTTAATCCGGCTTGGAGTTGGTACAAGGGCGACGTGTCGGCCAATGCAATCTTTGAATTTGAGGATGGCCTACGCTTTGCTTACCGGGGCAGTTGGTGCGCCGAGGGCTTGCATACATCCTGGGATGGCGACTGGCGAGCGGTGGGGCCGAACGGCACGGCGATCTGGCAAGGGAACCAGACTCCGTCGGCGGCCGTGGTAACGAAGCCCGGCGGGTTCCACTCGGAGACTGAGGTGATAACGGCCGAAGTGCCAGAGATTAAGGAAGGAATCAGCGGATCGCTGGCGGAGTTTGTGATCGCGCTAAATGGCGGGCCGACGCCGCAGGGCGAATGCCACGATAATATTTTCAGCTTAGCGATGGTGTTTGCCGCCATTGAGAGCAACCGTCGCGGAGAGAAGGTTCAAATTGAAGAAATCCTGCTGGGCTGATGCCCGGCAGGATTTCAGATTGATCGCTTCGGTAGATTAAACGACGTCTATGAGGTCGATGGCTTCGATGGGAGCTTCGACCTCTTCGACTGATTTCGAACGGGAAGTTCGTTTCTTGATCGTGGTGCCTTGCTCGACGCCGGTGGCGCCTTCCGTGAATTGAGTCTTTACGCGGATGCGGCGTCCCGACTCGATGTCGGCAACGGTGTTCCAGTTGACGCGCTCGAGGGCCCACTGCCATCCGATGTCGGTTGGGTTGTAGACAAATTCCACGCCTTCCTGAACGATATCGCTGAGAAGGGTTTTGAGGTCGTCACGGCCTTTCAGAAGTGCTTCGCCCGCATCGTAGTTGGGCTTCAAGCCGACATGGACTTGGATCGGCTCATCTTCAACCGTGGACTTCGCCGACTTTTTGACCGGGGCGGAGTTATCTACGGCTTCTTGGATAATCCGCATTTGCGGGATCATCGCTTTGCTCAGCTTCTCGCCGTCTTCGGGCCAAGCGTACGTATTTTCTTCGTACACGGCAAGAGCGTGGCGACCGGTGAGCGAAAGTGCACTGGCAACAATCGCGGCATCTGCCGGAGCAAGTTTGGGGTAGGCCTTCTTAATCTGATCAAGGGCAGTTTCGAGTTTCGTGAGTTGACAGGTGATCAAATAGAATCTCCGGAATCTTTGCCAGCAAGCTGGGCTACAATCACGAGATTGTACCCGGAATGAGGGCTATTTGTCCCGAAACGAGTTCAACTGCCGCCTCAGGATCAACCATGGATAAGTTTGAAAACCGCCTTCTTCGCCGAAGTTTTGCTGCTCGCCTTGCGCCGTTTGCTCTTCTTGCCGCCGCTTTAAGCGGTTGCGGATCGAGCGGTGATTCGGGTTCGGCTACGAAAACGGGAGAACCCGGCGGAAGTAAGGAGAAACTGACGGTCGGGATCGTTTTCGACAGCGGCGGGCGCGGCGATAAGTCGTTCAATGACAGCGCTTACGCCGGAATTGAGCGGGCCGAGAAGGATTTTGGGATTGACGTTAAGACGGTGGACAGTAAGAAGGTGAGTGACTATCCCGGGAATCTGTCGGGAATTGCCGACCAAGGGGCCAAGGTGGTCTTCGCGGTCGGAATTACCCAGCAGGACGCTCTGCAGACGGTGGCGGATAAGTATCCGGATGTGAAGTTTGGAATCATCGACGCCGTGGTGGACAAGCCCAATGTTCGGTCGCTGGTGTTCAGTGAAGAGCAGGGAAGTTTTCTGGCAGGATACGCGGCGGGCTTGGTAAGCAAGTCAGGAAAAATTGGCTTCGTTGGCGGCATGAAGATTCCGCTTATTGAGAAATTTGAAGCGGGATACACCGCGGGAGCGAAGTACGCGAATCCGGCGATTGTGGTGCTGCCTTCGAAATACACCGGAAGCTGGGATGACACCAGCAAGGGCAAGGCGGCGGCGAACTTCCTCTACTCCGACGGAGCGGACATCGTTTATCACGCCGCCGGGCGATGCGGATTAGGTGTTTTTGCCGCAGCGAAGGAGGCCAATGGCTCCGGAACGGTGAGTAAGTTTGCGATCGGCGTAGACAGCGACCAGGATGATCAGGAGAAAGGAATGGTCCTCACTTCCATGGTGAAGCGGGTTGACGAAGCGGTTTACCAAACCATCAAGGATGCCGTGGAAAACAAGTTTGCGCCCGGCACAAAATCTTACGACTTGGCGGCCGGTGGCGTTGGGCTTACCGATTTCCGGAATACGAAGGAGGTTGTTGGACAGGCTAATCTCGACAAGATTGCCAAGGTGAGCGATCTTGTTAAGACTGGCAAGCTCACGGTACCCACGAAGCTGGACGAGATCGATGCGTTCCTCAAGTCAGCCGTAAAGCCGTGATTTAATTCGCCGGCCGACTAGCTGTCGGCCGGCTTTGCAGCCGGAGAGGCGGGAGCAGGAGTTGCGGCCGGTTCAGTGGTGGCGGCAGGAGCTGGCGATGGGCTTGGGGTTTCTGCCGTTCCGGCAGAGCTAGATGCGTAATCGTTGATGTGGAAACCCTGGCCTTTGAAGGCGATCCCGACAGGTTGAATGAGGCGACGCACGGGCTGTTTTCGATCGCAGTTGCACTCCGTAATCGCGTTTTCGGTGATCCGCTGCTCTAGTTCCCAGACTTTTTCGCAGGTTTTGCACTCGTATACGTAGGTCGGCATGAGGTTTACGATTGTGGCAAACTCTGGGCCTCCCCTACAACATGCTTGGACAAACCTTTGCCCCGTCAGACTTAGCGTCGGTAGCCGCGTTGGTGTTACTGGAGACGCTTTTGTCGGCGGACAACGCCTTGGTTCTGGCGATGATGGTGCGGCACCTGAAGCCGGCGGAACGCCAGCGGGCGCTGTTGTATGGCCTCGGCGGAGCATTCGTATTCCGGCTGATCGCAATCGTCTTTGCCGGCTTGGTATTGCAGCAATGGTGGTTGCAGGCGGTTGGGGCGGGATATCTGCTTTATCTTCCGCTAAAGCACTTCATTTCGCACCATCAGGGGCAAGAAAAGGCGGTCAAAGAGGGATCTTTTTGGGCGACGGTTGTGGCGGTGGAGATTACGGACATCGCGTTTGCCCTTGACAGTGTTTTGGCTGGGATTGGCTTTATTACGTCAGCGGATAAGGGAATTCAAGAAGACAAGCTTTGGGTGGTCTATCTCGGCGCCCTGATTGGAATTGTTCTGCTTCGGCTGGCCGCAGGCGCGTTTGTACGGTTGCTGGAGCGGTTCCCGGCGCTTGACCACGTGGCATACCTCTTGGTCGGTTGGGTGGGAATCAAGCTTGGATTCCATGCCGCCGAAAAGGCGCACGAGGCCCATTTCTTGCCGATCGCGGTGCCGCATTTGACGGAAATCGTCTTTTGGGCGGGCCTGGGCACCATCGTGCTCGTTGGCGGAATTTATGCATATCTGAAGCCAGCCCTGCCAGGCGAGGTGAACGAGGCCGAAGTGGGGATGTTGGAGGATGCGCAAGACCTAATTACAAATTTTCCGATGCCCGATTCTGCGGATGACATCCCTAGCCGAGATAAGCAACTGGGGTCGGAAGGGTAGGATTACCGAGGCCCGTCGGAGGGTCATTTCATCATGTCGGAAAAGCTAAGAATTGGAATTATTGGCGCGGGTGGTATCGCGCAGGGATGTCACATGAAGGGATACTCGACGATCCCGGACGAGTGCGAAATGGTCGCCGTTTGCGACGTAAATGAAGCCACGGCAAAAGCGGCGGCGGATAAGTTTGGCATCGCCAAGGTTTACACCGATCACCGGGAAATGTTGGCCAACGAGAACCTTGCGGGCGTCTCGGTTGCTACTCCTAACAAGTTCCACTACCAGCCGACTTTGGATGCCCTGAATGCAGGCGTTAACGTACTTTGCGAAAAGCCGCTGGCGATGAACGCTGACGAAGCTCGAGTGATGTGTGCGACGGCTCGGGATACCGGCAAGATTCTTCAGGTTGGCTTGCAGAGTCGATTCAACGGCGCCGCCCGCTGGTTGAAGCAGTACATCGACGGCGATAACATGGGCGACATCTATTACGCTCGCGCTCAGGCTATCCG
>CANFJD010000057.1 GCA_947447315.1 Fimbriimonadaceae bacterium | reverse complement strand
CTTGCCGCCTTCCTACCTGAAGGCCCATAACGTGCTGGAACTCACGGTGGTACCCGGACGGTTGGGCGACCGGATCACCGCCGCCCAACTGCGGGCCGTATCTACGCGCTGGTAACGGCCAGTTCGGTTTCTGGCTCAACCAAAATTTCAAAGTTCACGCTGTTTGCGATAAAGCAAACATCGTGAGCTTTGTCATGAAGCGCATCCGCTGCCTCAATCGTGCCGGATGCAATGGTGACCAACGGTCGTAGCACGATTTCGGTGATGCGCATTTTGCCATCTTTTACGGTCATCAAAGCCTCGCACTCATCGTTGTAGTCCGTTACTTTGATTCCGGCCAAGGCCGCCTCTGCCAAATAACTCAGGCAATGGCAAGCACTCACCGACGCCAACAACAGGTCCTCAGGATTGCGTAACTCGGGAACTCCTCTAAATGGCACCGCCGCCGTTCCCACCAGGTCATCTTTCCCTTCCTGAGTAAAGGTCCATTCGCGGGAATACGACTGATAGCTCTCCGTGGGTCCGGCCGCTGCGCCGGTCCAAACCAGAGAAGCTTTGAATTTATGCTCCTTCGCCATGTCGGCAGTTTACGGGATTTTTGGTTGGAATCCACGTTGTCGGATCCTCGCCTGAATCCGATCCCCGTCCCCTTGAAAACCGCTGACCTCCAGAGCGATCGGCAGCCCCGAAAGGTCGGCGATAGGATTCACCGCTTCCTCCACCCACCGATGCGTAACCGATGGCAAAGTCAATTTAGCCGCTCGAATCTTCGAAACCCGCAACGAGACCCGACCACCATCTGGAACCAATTCTCCGTCCGCTTCAATCGGAACCCGTGGCGATAGGTCAAATCCCAATGCCGTCAACCCCGAGAAGGTCGCCGTCGCCGCCAGACTCGCTCGGTTTTCTCCCGGAAAAGTGATGGTCACTGATTCCAAGGATACGCGGCCCTGCCATGGCTTGCTGGCCACAAAATTCTCCGTATCGGCCGCAGTGATGGTGACCGTAGCCTCAAGATTCCCGAGTCGCGTGATGGACCGCGTTCGAGGATTAACCTGAACTTCCCACGCCGCGGCTTCCAGTCGATCGATACGGAAATTGGGACGCGGACGTAATCCCACTGCGATCACCGATGCCTCTTGAACTCGATTATCGCGAACATTTGCGCCGCGCACTCGCACGTCGTAGCGCTCCGCGGGACCCAGCACTTTGGGAAGCTCGCGGCGGATAACCGTCGCTACCTCACGGTCTACTGAACAGGCACTACCGAGAAGTAGACCGCTGCCGAGCGTCAGTAACCACGCCGCTTTCCATCCTGAATTCAATTCTCACCTCGTAGGCTCGCGGCCATGGCAACCACACTTTCAGATCATCAAGCTCACGAATCGCGTACTCTTTGCCCTGGACGAAGAACGTCTTGCTCTTAAAGAATTCGTCAAAGTATTGATCCGTATACTTGGCTAGATCGTCGCGAACAAATTCATTCAACGCGCTGAATGATTCGCCGGTCGTCTCCTCCTTGCTGGCCCCCGGTAACGTTTTGATCATCTCGTAAGCGGCCGGGCGCACAAACTTGTGGAAGGCGTAGTCATCCACAAATCGATGCAGCAGAAACTCGCGCTGCGCTAACTCTCGCCGCACCCCGTCCGCATTGATTTTCCGCGCCAAAAGATACAGATTGCTGGCCGGAATCGCGGTGCCCATCGTATTTCCCGCAGTGTTCCACCCGGCAAAGCTCAGCAGGTGGTTGGCCCGGTCATTTTGCGTGAGTAGGCTGAAAATTCGGGGATCGCTGGTTCCGTCGTTGGCCAAATTGATGTCTGCCACGGCGACCGGAAGTCCGTTGTCGAGTTCCGATCCTAGCGCCTCCCCAAACTGAGCAAATTTATCCTTGTCAGGCTTCGGGACGTTCACGTACAGGCTGTAGTCAAAATCTTCTTCCGATCCGGGAATCGCCCCTGCCGCCAGGAGTTGGTCACGCAGACTTGCCTCGATCGGTTTTGATTCAAAGGGAGCAAACTGTTTGGCTCGCTCAGGATCGCTCCAAACCACCCTCACCTTCGGTGTCCAGCGGTTCTGTACCAGGAGACTTCTAGACAACAACACGTTAGAAAGTTGGTCAATACCTTCGCAAAAATAGGTGCGGTCCTGAGCCGACTCTCGTTCTGCCAGTTGCTGTAACTGCCTGGTCTCCCCCACGTGCGGCCCGTACTGGCGAGCATCGTCTTGACCAACAACCAGATAGTCAATCGCCCCCTGACCGGCGAGCGTAACCAAATTCCTCTGCACAGCGGCATTCCGACGGCGTGTCGCGTAGTAGCTTCCGATGACTCCGGCTGGCATCAGACCGCGCAAACGGTTCGCTTCTTTTCGAGCCGTCAGCAGTCCCGTACGCTGGGCCTTGTCCTCCAACTCCACAAATCGAGCCAGGTTCATCCGCCACGGGGCTGCCTCGCGGGTGGCCGTTGGCGCTAACCGCATCGTAGCCGAGAAAACGTAAAGCTTGAGGTTAGGATTCCGGTCCCTTAGTCGAACAAATCGTGTTAACCGCGCAATCGCCTGCTCCGAAGTAACGCTACTTACACGGCTCTCGATGAGGCCGCCGTAGGCGATCATATCGGCGGACGCCACCACCGCCGCGCATTCTGAAAGTGGCTGTTTCTCGAGCCAAGACAACACCCGATCAGGATCGCCGGGGACCGTAAAACGTCCCAGGGCTTCGTACGGCGGCATTCGAACATCAAGATCCGCGATCTTGCCGATCATCTGGGCAAACTGACCACTGGCAGGCCGGCTATCGAGTGGCACCAACAGGAGTTTCGCCCCCTGCGGAGATACACTCGCGGAGACCGGTTGATGCGTACCGATCGATACGACAAGGGCCAGGGTGGCCAAGATGGACACTCAGGTAAGGTACCCCGCGCCGCAACCTAATCCGAGCTTATCCGCCCGGCCATTTCCCGAATCAAACTTGAGGTTCGCCGAATGGCATCGTCGGGCCCGAGGATGGGTACTAATCTCTCAAAAGCTTGACGCTGAATATCTGGATCTGCTCGCACCTTCGCCACCTCCTCTCGGATCGCATCCGCCGTACACCGATCGTGAACCAACTCGGGGATCGGATCTGGGTCTTCGTCTAGCAGAATGTTCGGGAGCGAGATCCGGCGAGGAATCTTAAACCGGATGAGCTTCGCTTCCCGTTGTACGGCTTTCGACACCCGGTACGCCACCACCATCGGCGTCCCGCAAATCGCCGACTCCAAAGTCGCGGTGCCACTACAAACTAAGGCCAGCTCCGCATGCTGAAGCGCTCGCGCGGCATCGCCCTGAATGATTTGCGGTTTTACTCCCGCTCGGCGCTCCCACTCCGCCGAGATCGCGGCCGCATCCGTAGCCGGCGCCAACGCCAAAGTCACGTCTTCTCCTTTAAGTGCCTCGGCAAACACGGGGATCAACTCTCTCAACTCTTGGTCGCGAGACCCCGGCAATACGGCAATACCGTTCCGAGCCCCTAACGGTGACAGCGCGATCAGTTCCCTCAAGGGATGACCGAACCAGAAAGCATTCGCCCCCATTCGGTTCAACATCTCGGCGCTCCACTCGAACGGGGTTACGATGGCATCGGTTATCAGCGGTAGGTCACGCCCCTGCTTATCTTTGCGCCACGAACCCGGGGGCACAAAGTAGAGCACCTTCCAACCGTGATTTTTCGCGTGTCTAGCGAGTCGGATATTCATATATCCAAAGTCGATCGGAACGAATATTCCCGGTGCTCCGGTCTTCAACGCCCGCTTCGCCCGATAAAACGTTCGGATCACAACCGGAACCTTGCGGAGAGATTCCGTGATGGAGATCGCCCCCCACTGCGAGCTGTCACCAATCAATTGCACTCCCGCCTCCCGGGAACGACGACCTCCGACGCCGCTGAGCGAAAACTCTGAAAGTTGTTTCGCTAGGGCCGCCTCATACGCATCTCCAGATGCCTCCCCCGCCGAAAAGAAGATACGATTCAGGCCACTAGGGGTCACGTCGGCCAAATCCCCGTCAAAATGCCGCATATGATCCGCTTCTGATTCATTTCAAATTCAATTTATAGGGTCTCTAAAGCTTGGTGGAACCCCAACAGAATTTTAGCGTCTTATTCTCTGGACGTGTCTGTCTAATCGCCCCGCTGGTACTCAATACGGTACCGCGGGGCTTTTTGGTTCACAATATAGGTAATGCCCTCCATCGCCACCCGTGACGAGATACGACTGAAGACCGCTGGCGAGATGGATGCCATGGCGGCCGCCGGTCGCGCCGCGGCTCGCACACTACTGGCGCTGAAGGAACATGCCCAGCCGGGCGTCAAACTCACTGAGCTCGAAGAGCTCGCAATTTCCACCCTCCGCGACAACGGCGCCCGTCCCGGCCTCCTTGGTTATCACCCTGGCTTCAGCCAAGTAACCTATCTGCACGCCACCTGCCTAAGCGTGAATGATGAAGTGATCCACGGCGTTCCCCGTCCCATCGCCCTTAATGCTGGGGATGTACTTGGAATTGATCTGGTTGCCGTGATCGATGGCTGGTTCGCCGATACGGCCCTAACCGTGATCGTCGGTCCCACCCCACACAATCCCCGCGCCGAGAAGCTGCTCGAAGTCACCGAAAAGGCCATGTGGCTAGGGATTGAGCGATGCTGGCCAGGATCGACACTTGGCGATGTTGGTTACGCCATTCAGCACCACGTCGAAAAAAACAGATTTTCCATCCTCAAGCAGATGGTGGGCCACGGGGTTGGTACCGCCGTCCACGAGCCGGGCTTGGACGTTGCCAATGTGGGCCGTCCTGGATCTGGCATGAGAATTCGCGAAGGAATGACCTTCTGCGTGGAACCCATGGTGACCGCCGGTCGCGGCGATTACAAGCATCGGAAGAACGATCCCTGGGCAGTCTTGTCCAAAGATGGCTCTCTCGGCGCTCACTTTGAACACACCGTGGGCGTCACCAAAGACGGTCCGCGTATTTTGACGCTACCATGACATTTGAACAAAATCGGCCCTACACCCGCGATGAACTCAACGCATTGCTGGGTGGCAACGTTAACTTTTTCCTTCCCACCAAGGGCGGAAAACCGCTGTACGGATGCTTCCGGAAAGAGGTGAATCCCCGCCTGCCGGATCTGGTTTACGTAATCAGTGGCAGCCAACGCGAGCGCGCCGCTCGTGATGCCGTCCTTAGCCGAATTCCGTTCCCCGTTTTTGAACAAGTTGAAAGCGAAACGTGGCAGTACATCGGCGATTTCTTGGCCACCGACTACCGTCCCCGGGCCGTCGTGCCGTCACTTCCCGATGAAAATGCGGAAGGCGAACCGCTGGCTGGCGTTCTCATCCTCAAGAAATTCGAAGAATGATCGATCCATCCCCGATTTCAGAACTGATTCGCGTTCGGTACGGGGAAACCGATCAAATGGGTCACGCCTACTACGGAAATTACTTCCTGTGGTTCGAACAAGCCCGCGGCGCCTGGTGTCGCTCGCGGGGTTTCAACTACTCAGATATGGAAAGTAGAGGTTTCAAGCTTCCCGTCGTGGAAGCCCACGCCGAATATAAACGCGAGATTCTGTACGACGACGTCATCGATGTCCGCGTATCCGTCTCCGAAACCCGACGCGCCAGCATTCGCTTCGAATACCAAATCTACAACACCCGCACCGGAGAATTAGCCACCACCGGGCACACATGGCACGTGGTGATCGGCCCCGAACGCAAAGCCGTGAGTATCCCCGCCGAAATTCGGGAATGGCTACATCGACCGGCATCAGTAACGTAGATAGGTCTTCTTGATCGCGTTGCCAATATCGGCGCAATCGTCCTGAATCTTCTCCAGGGACTGGTGGAGCCCCATCTTAATGAGGTCCTCGCCCCGCATGTAGTTCAGTTCGTTGTATAAAAGGCCCACCTTGCGTTCCGCCTCGTTTCGTGGCGAAAGATCCTTGTTTCCGCTCACCCGCCGCAGACAGTCGTTCACCCGGCCCACGCAGTGCCGCACCGAGGCTGGGAACTTAGAATCCAAGACCAAGAACTCGGAAACTCGCGCCGGCGTCACTCCCTCCCGGTGCGTTTTTCGAAACGCCTCAAACGCCCCGACACTCTTGAGAACGGAAATCCAACCGTGGGTATCTACCGGTCCACCGACTCCCGAAGCCTGATCTTGCACCAGCGCATCTCCACTAAACTTGGGCAGGATGTCGTGATACTTTACGTCCAGAATCCGCGCCGTTTGGTCTGCCCGTTCCAAGAACCGCCCCGCATCGTGGAAATCGCGCGGCTCACCCATCATCAACGTCCGGTTAGTAATGCCTTGGAACAAGTGAGACCGATTCTTCACCCACGCAAAGAACTCGAACGGTGACTCCTTCATCACCTTCTTCACGTTCCAAGTCTGATACTCCAAATAAAACCGATTCAAACTCTCCCACATTTCACTGGAAATCTGGTCCCGAATCGCCCGGCCGTTTGATCGAGCGTATTTGATCGAGTTAGAAATGGAGTTCGGATTGTCTTCATCAAAAGCAAAGAACTGAAGAATCGATCCCTCATCCTGTTGCTTGTATTTCTGATGATAGAGAACTTCCTGTCCGCTAATGGCGATGATCGATTCCCACGTCAACGCTTTCCCCACCAGCGGACTCTCCAGTCCGAAGTGGTAATGGACATCAATCATTCGGGCCGTAGCCTCGGCTCGCTCAATGTAGCGGCCAATCCAAAAAGCAGCGTCTGCGTGTCGGCTAAGCATCTCTTAAGCCTCCCCCGCCAAAACCCACGTGTCCTTCGATCCGCCACCCTGACTGCTGTTCACCACGTAACTCCCTTTCCGCAACGCCACCCGAGTCAACGCGCCCGGAACCACCGTCACCCCCATGTTCCGATCCACCAAAACGTACGGACGCAGGTCCACGTGCCGCCCCTCAATCCCGTCATCAAAGAAGCAGGGAGTCCGACTCAAAGCAATAAGCGGCTGCGCGATATAGCCCCGAGGGTTCGCCCGCACAATCTGTAAATATTCTTCTATATCTGCCTTCGTCGCTTGCGGACCAATCAACATCCCGTACCCGCCGCTCTCATTGGTCGCCTTGAACACCAACTCCGCCGCATGCTCCAACATGTACTTCAAGTCATCCTCCCGCCAGCCCATATAAGTCTCCACCTGCGGCAATATCGGCTCCCCTAAGCCATAAAACTTGATCATATCGGGAACGTACGGATACACACTCTTATCATCGGCAACCCCTGTACCAATGCCGTTCGCCAACGCCACATTTCCGCTGCGGTACGCATGCACCAGCCCGGGAACGCCCAGCGAACTCTCGGGGCGGAACGTCAAAGGATCGAGATAATCGTCATCGATGCGTCGGTAAATCACGTCCACCCGCTGTTTGCCCTTGGTGGTTTTCACGTATACGATGTTGTCCTCGGTAAACAGATCCCGACCTTCCACCAACTCGATTCCCATCTGCTGCGCCAGGAAGGAGTGCTCAAAGTAAGCCGAGTTATAAACGCCCGGCGTCAGCAACACCACGTTCATATCGTCCCGCTGCCCGGGCGCAAAGCCCCGCAGATTCTCTAACAGTTGTGTGGTGTACCGATCAACTGGCCGCACCCGGTTGTCGCGGAACAGCGAAGGAAAGGTGCGCGTGAGAATCAGCCGATTCTCCAGCATGTAGCTAACTCCGCTGGGTGTGCGGCAGTTGTCTTCCAACACTCGATACGTCCCGTCCGCATCTCGAATCAGGTCGGTACCGCAGATCTGAACGTGCACGCCGCCCGGAACATCCGCCCCCACAAAGCTCCGGCGATAGTTCGGGGCCTGAATGATCAGATCGCGCGGAATCACGCCTTCCTGCAGAATCCGACCATCGTGGTAGATATCGTCTAGGAATAGATTGAGTGCCACCACTCGCTGGGAAAGACCCGCGGCAATGTGCGCCCACTCCGAAGCCGGAATGATGCGGGGAATCAAGTCCACGGGAAACGGCTTTTCAATTCCCTGATCGTTTCCGTAAACCGTAAAGGTGATTCCCTGATTCATCAGGGTGATATCGGCCAGCTCGCAGCGAGCCCGAAACTCCGCCTTTGACATGCCGTCCAGCGTTTTGAAGACGTTCTGATAGTGAGGTCGGGGTTGCCCCGTCGCGTCGAACATCTCATCAAAAAAACCGCCCGTGTCGTATTCAGAGAAGAGACCGGGCGGTATTGCGGAATTTTGCGACTGGGTCATGGGAAGATGTTCAATCCGGCAACGGCGACGGGGATCGGCAGGATTATAACAACCCTTTAATCAATTCCAAAGTGCCGAGCGCAGATTTCTCCCGCTATTAGACGCAGAATCAGCGGTTTGTGTCGGAAATCGCGCGGGCACTGGAAACCGGCTGGACCTTGCCGACCTTGTTGCCCTTCGCGATGAGGTCTTTTCGGCCCTTAGCGGCCGAGCCGTCGCAACCGAAGTACTTGTAACCGTCGCCCGCCACGTAGACCTTAAACTTCACCGGAGATCCCGGCGCGTTGCAGCATTCACCCTCTCCCTTCACCACGGTCTTCACCGCGGTGGACTTGCAGCAAGCCTGCTTGCCTTCTGCCTTCATCTCCATCTCTTTCGCCATCATCAGGAACGAATCCTCGGCGGAAGCCTTTGCTTTGCAGCAAGCTTGTCCGAACGAAACCGACGCCAAAGCGAGAACCGAAGTAATGATGAGCGCTTTCATGAGAACACCAAGTTTATCACTTTTGGTCCCCAATTCCCGCGCGCGGGTTTACTAACGCAATGGCCACCGCCCCCGCCGCTGATCATCCCGCGCATGCCACCTATCGCGTCGCTGTGGTGGGAGGCACCGGATACGCCGGCGCCGAAGTGGTCCGGCTACTGCTCGATCATCCCCACTTCGAAGTCGCCGTCGTAACCAGCGGTCGCAGGGCTGGCATCCCGATGCGCCAAGAGTGCCCGTGGCTCAATACCGACCTACTCCTTTCCGAATACGCCCCGGATTCTTGGCAAGCCATCGACGCCGTGGTCCTTGCGCAAGAGGCTGGGTTTGCCGCCGAGAACGCGGCCGAACTGATTCCCAACTACCGCGTCGTTGACCTCAGCGCCGATTTCCGCCTGCGCGACCCCGACCTCTACCGCCAGTACTACGGCAAGTCGCCCGCTCCCAACCTCGGAGCCGTCTACGGCCTGCCCGAACTGGTCGACCGCACCGAGATCCGAAACGCGCGCCTGGTCGCCAATCCCGGCTGCCACGTCACGGCCGCGCTGCTGGCCCTGATGCCGCTGGTGCGCCACAACCTGCTCACCGGAACGCCAATCATTGACACCAAGACCGGGGTCAGCGGGGCGGGACGTGGTCGTAAAGAGACCGAATACCTGTTCTCCGAGATCGCCGAAGACATCCGGCCGTATGCCGTCACCGGACACCGCCACGTCCCGGAGATAGAGCAGATGGTCGGCCGTCCCATCCGCTTTACGCCGCACCTCATCCCCGTTACCCGCGGACTTCTCGGCACGATCTACGCTCCCGTCAAGCTGGCAGATTTTGACGCCATCTACCGTGAGTTCTACGCCGCAGAGCCATTCGTACGGGTCATCGACGGGCTTCCCCAGACCAAGGCCGTGCGCGGCTCTAACCGGGCTGATCTCGCTGTTCGGTTCGACGAACGGACCGAGATGCTCACCGTCATGGTCGCCATCGATAATCTCACCAAAGGCGCGGGCGGGGTAGCGGTGCAGAACCTCAACCTCATGTTCGGCTTGCCCGAAACCGCGGGGCTCTCCGCCGGAGGACTGTGGCCCTGATGGACGGTCGCATCCTTATTCTCAGCGGCCCCAGCGGGGTCGGCAAAGATACCGTTATCGACACGTGGCGAGCCCGGAATCCCCGCGTCAAGCGCGTCGTCGCCTACACCACCCGCGCTCCGCGGACCGGCGAAACCAACGGCATTGACTACCACTTTGTCGACCGCCCAACCTTTGATCGCATGGCCGCCGCGGGCGACTTCCTGGAGTTTAAGGAAGTACACGGCAACGGCTACGCCACCCCGTTGCGGGATCTGGATGCCATGTTGCATCAGGGCCTCATCGCCATCCTCAAGATCGACGTGCAGGGGGCCCTCCACGCCATGAACGTTCGGCCCGATGCGCTCAGCGTCTTCCTCCTGCCGCCGTCTTACGAAGAACTTGAGCGCCGGATCCATGGGCGGGCCTCCGATTCTGCCGCCGCCATTGCCCTTCGCCTGCAGAACGCGCAGGAAGAGCTGGCCGCCGCTCCTCAGTATCGTCACCGCATCGTGAACGACGACCTAGCCGCCACGGTGCAAACCCTGGAAGATTTGGTGAGCGAATGAACGTGGTCCTGGGGGTTTGCGGCTCCATCTCTGCCTACCGCGCCGCCGACTTAGCCCGCGAGCTCATTCGACTCGGACACACCGTGCGATGCTGCCTCACCGATGCTGCGCAGCGGTTCGTCACGCCGTTAATGTTCGAGATCCTCACCGAACAGCCCTGCCTCACCGACGTTTTTACCGAACCGGAAACCGGTCAGATTGCCCACATCGATTGGGCGAAGGCGGCCGATCTCATCATCATCGCCCCCGCCACCGCCAACACCATTAATCAACTGGCCCACGGCATTGGCGAAGACATGCTCACCACCCTCGTCCTCGCCGCGGCCTGCCCCATCGTCATTGCCCCCGCGATGCACCCGGAGATGTACCGAAACGCACTGGGGAGCGTCCGCACCTTGGCCGAACGCGGCGCGACCATTGTGGAACCGACCGAAGGCGACGTTGCCAGCGGGGAAACCGGTCAGGGCAAACTGGCGCCCATTCTCGATATCGCCGCCG
Source organism: Fimbriimonadaceae bacterium (assembly GCA_947447315.1). Classification (GTDB taxonomy): domain Bacteria; phylum Armatimonadota; class Fimbriimonadia; order Fimbriimonadales; family Fimbriimonadaceae; genus Fimbriimonas. Next base: position 1,323 of record CANFJD010000057.1, on the reverse strand, counting down.
TGGCCGATGCCATCCTGCAGCGCCGCTGTAGTCTGGTCGGCAAGCGCGTGCTCATCACCAGCGGACCGACGCAGGAGCCCATCGACGATGTGCGCTACCTCACCAACCGCTCTAGCGGCAAGATGGGCGCGGCATTGGCCCAGGCCGCCCTTTGGATGGGAGCCGACGTCACCGTGGTCGCTGGTCCCCAGTCGGCCCCGTTGCCCCGCGCGGCGACGGTCGTGCCCGTGCGCACCGCCCAGGAGATGTTGGCGGCCTGCCAATCGGTCTCCGCCGATCTCGTCATCGCCGCCGCCGCCGTGGCCGATTACCGCCCCGCCCATCCCATGGCGGGCAAGATACGGCGGTCGAGCGACGCCCTCAGCATCGAACTGATCCCCAATCCTGATATCATCGCCACCCTGGCCAAGGGCAACCCGACTGCCACCTACGTCGCCTTCGCCGCCGAGCCGTCGCCCGACCTCGCGGTCGCCCGGGATAAGATGACCCGCAAGGGGGTCCATGCCATCGCCGTCAACGACATCAGCAACCCCGCCATCGGCTTCGAAAGCGACCAGAACCAGCTCACCGTCCTCTTCGCCGACGGCCGGGAAGCCCACTCCGAAGTAACCTCCAAACTATCCATCGCCCTCTGGCTCCTCGACCTCGTCACCTGGCCAACGCCGTAGACGTGTTGTTGATTCCTCTGGGGGCGAAACGCAGTACGGTAGTTTTGCCGGGATAAAGCGGTCATTCTTGCGGCCGCTCGCATTAATTCGGGCGTTTTCTTCATGGAAGGTGAGTTATGTTTGTTACATATTATTTCTTTTCATTAGTTTTAATTTGAGTCGATGAATGGAATCGCAGATTGAATGGTTAGCATTCCCCACTATAGAGGGAAGCTAGGTTCAAAACCGGCGCTTTGACAACCAGTACAAATACCGGGTTTGCGAAATTCGGAGCGGACCCGGGCGACCGACCCCACTAGCCACACAAAACCAACCAACTTGGCTTGCGTGCGAAAGCCCGATCATTATCGGTATCAACAATCTGGATGCCCCGGCTCAACGGGGCATATCTGGTGGGCGTGATGCAAGTTTTTCCATCTCCACAGATATAATTGCGGCGTGAAACTACGCTATGAAAACGTGATGGAAGATCTGCTTGCGTTCCAAGAATTCCACTACGCCAACTCCCCGGAAGTCCGAAAAATGGTGCTACGAGGTCAATTCGCGGTGGCGGTGGTTTCGGCCGGGCTCCTGCTTATTTTGATTGAATTTACGAAATCCATCTTTCCGATCGTCAACCTTCCGGTAGCCATCGGTGCATCGGTTTTTACGGGCG
>CANFJD010000056.1 GCA_947447315.1 Fimbriimonadaceae bacterium | reverse complement strand
CCCGAAAAATCGAGACTGAGATGGACTACCCGGGCCAGGTAAAGGTAACCGTGATCCGGGAATTCCGAAAAACTGAAATCGCCAAGTAGCTATCGCCAATCCGAGCCAAGCACGGTTACCTCTTGCCCCGTATTAGCCGATTCCTCGATCGCTATTCCAATCGCATGATCTAAGCTGGCTTCATCCAAACCATAGAATCCCGGCCCGCCTTCACGCATTGCTGCCGTTCGTACCAATGTCTCGGCCATCGCGATTTCATCATCAGAAAATCTCGCCTCGACAAAGGGGTTTTCGAACCAGACGCGGTCGCCCGCCGTGATCGAGATGAGTCCGGCTCCTTCCAAATTGCCTTCCTGCCCGGCTTCGCGTCGCACTAGCGGGTACTGAATCGGGGAACGACGGTTGGGCACCAAGCGGACTGTATCGTGATCGATCTCTCCCGTTATGCCCCGAATTAGTGCCCTTCGATGGCGAATATGGGCGAAGTACGAGGCTCCCAGAAAATCAAATACTCCCGTCTTGTCGCCAAACCGCAGGGTTGCAAGCGTTTGGTTGCCATGCTCCACTTCGGGACCAGCGTAATCCAAGTTTCGCCCCGGGCCGCCGGTAGTTTTCACCGGGAACCGTGTCGCGCGAACACTCACGTCTTCAATCCCAACCCCTAGGAATCGGCGGATGAGCGCGGCGCCATGGTATCCGTGGGCGATCGAAACATGCGCCGTTTGCATATCTCCCAAAAGTCCAGAGTTGCTCATCGCAATCTGAGCTGCCGACAAAGGATGGAACGGATATTGCTCCGCGACTTGCACGATGGCTCCTTTGGGAATGGATTCGATGAGTGCATGGAGGGCCGGCACCGTGGGTGCCGGAGGGGTTTCGCTGAGTACAGCGATTCCCTGGCGGGTCAATTCCAGAATTACGTCAGGTTGTGACGCCCAAGACACGCTTACCACGGCTAGATCGATCCCCGCCGCGACCAGCGCTTCGGTCGAATCAAAAACAGGCGAATCGGTCAACTCGCTACGTTTGCCGGGGTTTCGGATCACGGTGCCGACCAGCTCAAACTGGTGCGGGATGCTTTGAATAATCCGACGCCAGGTAACGGCACGCCAGCCGTTACCTACGATTCCAACCCGAATGCTCATCCCATGAAGCTACCCGTTACTTCTCGCCCGCATTTCCGCGCGTGGCATGGTAGTTCCAGCCACTTAGCGTCAGCATCTCATTCGGGTGCATATTCCTATCCTCCACGTGGTCGTCACCGGCGTGCACTTGCACAAGCACCGTCTTTCGAATGTCCGAAGATCGATTCGGCATTGATCCATGGATCGTAAAGTAATGGAAGAAGACCACATCGCCGGGCTCTGCTTCTACCGGCACCGCGTTTTCAAGCGGATATTGGGTGAGGATCGGATTTTCAAACTGACCACCGGATTGATCAACCCGACCGAGCTTATGCGAACCAGGATAAACCCGTAAGCAGCCCATTTCGTCGTTCGCTTTGCTTACGTGAATCACCCCGGCAATCATCGAATCCTTCACTGTGGGGAAGTAATCCCAGTCTTGGTGCATGGGGAACGGGGCACCCTTCTCCGACGGCTTCTGGAACAGCTTAGTGTGGTGAAGAATGATATCCGGACCGATGAGTGCCTGGTTTATGGCTAGGAACTTCGGATTCATGAGCGCGCGCATCCAGACCGCGGAGTATCGCTGAACGTTGTGAGTGTGGAGCACGATCAACTCCTTTGCCTCCAGACGTTCCATTTCCGGGCCGCCCCAAGTAGCGTTGTTGCTCTCTCCGCTTGCCGTCATTTGGTCGATAATCCGATCAAAATCGGCTTCCAGCTCAGCCACTTCCTCCGGGCTAAACACGCCCTTGGCCAGATAAAAGCCATCTTCGGCGAACTGACGACCAATTGCCGTATCGGCGACTGGGGGCACAAAAGGTGTATCAACATGAATAGCCATGAGTTCGGACAGTATATTTAGGGAAATAGGTTAGGTTATGCGATGCTATCGGACAATAATCTGATGATTTCGGACATTGGTGGAATGGAATGATTGCGAATGTCACCTTCGGCAACTTTCGATTACGGGCCGAATGGGGCGGATATTGCCCGTTTATCCGTCAACGTACAAACGCGCTGCATCATCACGAGTTTGGCGAGATTTGTTTGGTGACGGCTGGCTCTGGCCGTTATCGCCACGGCACGGAGACATTTCCGGTGACCGTTGGCGATATTTTTGCGGCATTCCCGGGCGTACCGCACGAGATCTCCTCGTATGAAACCGGCGATCTGGAACTCTATTTTCTTCGCTTTGTGGTTACACGGCTAGAACTAGCCAATACCGATTTCGCTCGAGGCTCGCACCGGTTCTCGGTCGAAGAGAGGATCATCGAAGCGTTTGATGGTAGGCGGCTCCGCGCGGCTAATGGCGAGTCCCTGTGGCCATTCATTCCCTTAATCAACTCGCTCGGTCAGTCGTCGCCATCTTCCATGACAGCCAAAGCTCGTGAGTCCGCACTCGTGCACCTAACCTTGGCCATGATGGAGCGGCTCGGACCGATTTCCAAAGTGATGGCGGAGCCGGAAGAACCCACGCTATGGGAACGCGCGCGGTCGCTCATGGAAAGTCAGGTGGAAGCGACCCTCGACGCCGAAACTTTAGCGGAAAAGCTGGGGGTGTGCTCACGTACCCTTCGACGTGCCGTGCAGCGGGAAACCGGCCGCGGAATCGCCGCAGAGATCAATCAGATACGGATGATGCATGCGTCTCACCGGCTGCTGATGGGTTTTTCAGTGGCGGAAGTGGCTACTCAGTTTCGCTTTTCGGAACCAGCAGTATTTACCCGTTGTTTCCGCAGAGTAGTGGGCACCTCGCCAAGCGATTTTAAGCGAAATTATCAACTTGGCAATCACGCCGTTAGTCCACAAACCGACAACCCAAAACCAACTAAGAGATGAACCGGTCGTGAGAATTCTTATTCTTGAAGATGAACCCCGAGTTTCGGACTTCTTGCAGGAAGCCTTAAACGAGGTTGGCTACACGGTAGAAGTAAGCCGCACCGTGCGGGAAGCCGTCGAGAAAGTCCAGGCAACAGCGTTCGATCTGTTGTTAGTGGACGTGATGTTGCCCGATCAGGACGGCTACGAATTTGTCCGTCAAGCCCGGGCACTCAACATTGAAGCCCCGGTCTTAATGCTTACGGCTAAACATCGCGTCGAGGACCGCATCGAGGGACTCGATAGCGGAGCCGATGATTATTTGAGCAAACCTTTCGCTCTCGGGGAGTTACTCGCCCGCGTTCGCGCTCTATTACGTCGCAAAACCGGCGGTATTCCTTATCTCAAGTTTGCCGACTTGGAACTCGACCCATCCACAAGGAAGGTGACGCAGGGTGTAGAACCGATCTACCTTTCGGCACTCCAATTCAATTTGCTGCAGTATTTTGTTCGTAATCGTGGACTGGTGCTTAGCAAACACCAAATCTTGGATGCCATCTGGGACGATCAGGGTTTTCGTGATCCGAATACCGTGGAAGCATTTGTGAGCCAACTTCGCGCCAAACTAGAAACCAAAGGAAAAGCTCGCTTGATCCATACGGTGAGAGGAATTGGTTACACGCTTCAACAAAGAGAAACCGGCGCGGAGTAGGCCCCGCAGGCAACCCATTTGAAGATTGTGCGAGTCGGTAGCCACCGCGTCAGGATCGGCCTTGCCGCCTTCTTCTCGGCCCTTGTGGTGATTGGCTTCGCATTTGCGGGAATGGCGGGATACACCCGCCGGGCGAGCATTCAGGCTGGCATTGACACGTTGCGACCGTTAGCGGAAGACATCGCCCGTGATTACGAGGGCCCGCAATCGATCAAAGAACTAAAACGCGGCCTCCCGAAGGATGTGGCGGTGGCGATTTACCAGGTAAGCGAGCGCCTCTTCCAATGGGGTGACGTCACTATTCCGTACGACGCCGGCACGGAGGAGCGGACGTTCGACGATGAGGAATGGATTACCGCACGGTTTGAGCGCAACCACGTCCGGTTCCTGGTTGGTCGAAGCTGGAAGCGCGAGAACCACAGCCAGCGCATTTTTCTGTACACGCTCACGGCTTTCTGGATCCCGCTCGCGGGTTTTGTGGGATTAGCGGCTTACGCTGCCGCTGCAGGAATGTTCCGCTCACTGGAAACCCTGACCCGCCAGGCTGCCGCCCTATCCGCAGCGGTGCGAGGTGTCCATTTGGATGGCAGCGACGATAATGAAATACAGGCTCTCTCCACCGAGCTGAACGGTATGTTGGACCGAATCTGGTCGGAAGTTGGTCGGCGCGATCGCTTGGTGGCAGATATCGCACACGACCTCCGCACGCCACTCACCATCATTCGAGGCCGCCTGGAAACCCTCCTCCTGAAAAACCAGTTAGACGCAGCCGCTTCCCGATCGGTACGTATTGCCGTGGATGAAACCGAGCGCCTCTCGGGACTACTCGAGCTCATTTTGGAATCCGGAGAGACCAAAGTGTTATCGCCGCCCCCGATTGAGTTAGAGCCCCTGGTCATATCTACCGCCGGGCGATGGGAGGATCAGCTACCGAATCTTACGGTGAGCACCACACCCGCTTCCGCATCCATTACGGTCTCGGAGATCACCCGATTGATGGACAATTTGCTCGACAACGCTCGGCGATTTGCACCCACGGGATCGAGGGTGAAATTGGAGTTAAGAGAAGATCCGGATGGCGTAATTTTGGCCGTCAGTGATGCGGGTCCAGGAATTGCCCTCGAAGACCGGGAGCGAATCTTCGACCGATTTGTGCGGCTTGAAGACAGTCGAAACCGAGGAACCGGCGGATTTGGCCTTGGGCTCGCCGTCTGCCGCGAGATCGCCCGGGCCCGAGGCGGCGATATCACGATCACCGAATCTGACGCGGGCGGTGCGAAATTTACCGTCCGGCTGCCATCGGTGGGCTGAATCCCCGCGCTGAGCGCCGCACTAAGGCATAAAGCACCGGGCCAAGCACCAAGCTTAAGGCGGTGCTATAGATCAGTCCACCGATGACGACGATCGCTAGCGGTTGTTGCATTTGAGCGCCGGCACCTAGCCCCAGGCTGAGCGGGAGGAGGCCTAAAATCGCGGCGGCGGTTGTCATGAGAATCGGCCGTAGCCGCTCCTCTCCGGCACGTTGTACTGCCGCATCGGCTGACAACCCTTCTTCGATGGCACCCTGAGCACGGTCGAGCAGAAGGATCCCATTCTTCACCACGATGCCAGCCAGCATGATGGCCCCCATAAAACTACTGACGTTCAGCGGAACTCCGGTGACATACAACGCCGCAACCGCGCCCGCCAACGAGAGGGGCATGAGAAAGAGGATCACCGCGGGACCAGTAAAACTCCGAAACTGGAAGAGCATCACGGTAAACACTGCTAACACGGCGAGTCCCAACACCAGAATCAGGTTGGTGAATGTCTCCTGCTGACTTTCAAATTGTCCGCCCAAAGTGTAGGTCACTCCGGTTGGCAAGACCGTTTTGGCCATGAGCGCCTTCACCTCCGTCACGGCAGTGCCTAGATCGACACCTTCAAGTTGGGCGGTAACGGCGACAATGCGGCGTTGATCTTCCCGGGCCGTTTGGGTGGCACCAGGAATTGTTTCAATCACCCCGAGCGTCGATAACGGATATAAGCCGCCATTGCTGGCCCGAATTTGTATATTCCGTAAGGCATCAGGATTCTCGCGGACTGTTTGCGGTAGTCGAACACGCACAGCCACACTTCGATCGCCTACCAGCGCTTGGGTTGCCACCGTTCCGTACAGCGCGGCGTTTGCCTGTCGGGTTACGTCAGTCGTTGTAAGTCCCAATCGCCCGATCATTCCCTCATCAAGCTTTAACGAGACTTCCGGTCCTGCTTCAATCGCCTCGGACTTCGTATCCACCAGCCCGTGGATCTTCGCCATTTGATCTACCAGGGCGTTGGCTTGCGATACCAGGACCTTCTGATCCTCTCCGTAGAGCTTGATTTCTATCGGCGATGGATTTCCCGCCAAATCACCGATGAGATCCTGCAGCACCTGAATGAACTCCACATCAAGACCCGGAATTGTCGACTGAATTTTTTCTCGTATCTCGGCTGTGACCTCGTCGGTGCTGCGACGCCGATTTTCCTTTAGCATGACCGCGTAGTCTCCGCGATTCACCTCGGTGATAGCGAACCCAAGCTCGGTTCCGGTGCGCCGGCTAAAGGTCGCCACTTCCGGAGTCGATCGCAAAATGACATCGACCTTCCTCAACAATCGATCGGTTTCGGCGAGCGATGTGCCCGGCGGGCTGTTGTAGTCCAGAACGAACGACCCCTCATCGAGCGCGGGCATGAATCCGGAAGTGAGTTTCCCGCCGAGAATCACAATGATCGCCACCGAGAGGGCGGTTAACATTACTGCCGTCCACTTTTGCCGGAGACAGAATCCTAGTAGCTTTCGGTATCCGGCCAGTACGATGCCAAAAATTCTTCCGTGCGGAGGATGCGGCTTGTCTTTGAGAAAGGCCGAGCACAGGGTGGGGCTGATATATAGCGCCAGTGCTAAGGAAACTAACAGCGAGATCGCGAGGGTGATCGCCAACGCCAGGAAGAAAGAGCCAGCGACTCCCTTCAAAAACACCAGGGGGAGAAACACGACCACCGTGGTGACAGTAGAGCTAATCATTGGCACGGCGATCTCTCGACTCGCCATTGCGACGGCCCCGGCCAGGTTTTGTCCCCCGCCCAGATGCCGAAACACGTTCTCGACCACAACGATCGCGTCGTCAATAATGAGGCCGATCCCAACCGCCAGCGCTCCCAGCGTCATGAGGTTCAAGGTCATGCCGGCAATGCGCATGAACAGAAACGTGATCAGTACCGTTGCGGGAATGATGAGGGCGGTGATCACCGTTGCCCGGAAATCGCCCAGAAACAGAAGCAGAATCAAAACCGCCAACCCGGCGCCAATAAGCACCGCGTCACGTACGTTTGCCACGGCTTCTTTGATCAGCACGCTCTGATCGTAAAAGACCTCCAACTTCGCGCCCGGTGGCAACGCTTGACGAATTGTCTTTAGTTCCCGTTGGATCGTGTCCACCATCACCACCGAATTGGCCGATGGTTGGCGGACGATATTCAGCAATACCGATTCATGTCCGTTGGCACTAACGACCGTAACCGGATCTTCCACCGACATCCGGACATCGGCAACCTGACCCACTTGAATTGGCTGGTTACCTCGGTTAGGGATGCTTATGCGGGCGATATCTGCCGCTGAATGAGCTTCCCCATCCACCAGTACTTGCAACCGCTGAAATCGACGGTCAATTTGACCAATGCTGGAGATCACGTTATTGTCCCCAATCGCTTGCACCACGTCATTGGCGGTCAAGCCAGCGGCGGCAAGCGCCTCCGGACGACAAGTGACGGCGATTTCCGGCACTCGTCCGCCCTGGATGACGACTCGCGAAACGCCATTGATCCGGGCGAGCTGGGGCTTGAGGCGGTACGTGGCAAGCGTCCATAACTCCGACTGCGACATGACCTGCGAATTCAGACTTAGACCCAGCACCGGAAAAACCGTGGGGTTCATTCGCTCAACTTCGGTCACGGTATCGGACGGAAGTTGCGGACGAACCTGGTTAACGCGGGCATTTACCAACTGCTCGGCAACCACGATATCGGTGCCGTCGGTAAAGTCCACCGAGATCTCCGTATTGCCTCGCTGAGTTTTGCTGCGAATCCGTTTAACGTTCGGAATGGTGGAGAGGGCCTCTTCAATCGGTCGCGTTACGTTGACTTCGATGGTGCGAACCGGTCGCTCTCCAGCATCGGCAATGATCACAACGCGAGGAAAGGTGACGTCGGGAAGGATGGAGACGGGAAAAGATGAGTACAGTGCGGCACCGACGAGGCACAGCATGAGCACCGCGAAGAGCAGAGGCTTTGCAAATCGAGTCGCCGAGTTCGTTTCGACTGGGTTCACTCGCCCTTAACCCGGACCTTGGCACCGTCGGTCAGCTCGTACTGCCCATCGATGATGACGGACTGGCCCGGCTTTACTCCGGAACGGATCGCGATAAACGCCCCCTGTTTTCGGCCGAGGGTAACGGGAGCTACTCGAGCTACTTCACCGTCCTTGATGAGAACGACGGATTCCCCGTCTCGATCCAACACCGCAACGGCGGGAACCACGACTGAGCTACCCGCCGGAGGGAGAATCAACTTGCCCTTTCCAAATGTCCCGCTGCGAACGCCGTCGGGATTCGGGATTGCTATTCGAACCGGGATTAGTCCGGTTGCCGAGTCTGCATTTCCGATGGTCACGGTACGCCCGCTGACCGATCGTCCGTTCACGGTGATCATCGCGGGCAAGCCGGGGGAAACGCTCGTTGCTTGCTCTGGAGAAATCATCGCTAAGAAATCGAGACCTTGCGAACCATCGGTGATTTCCAAAATCGGCGTAAGGTTGTCGGATTCATCGCCAGGGTTGAGGATTCGTTTCGTAACCACACCATCAAACGGTGCCCGAATGAGGGATGTATCCGCCGTGGCGGCGGCGCTGGCCGCCTCACTTCGTTTCGATTTAACGGTTAACTCTGCTCGCTGGGCTCCCTCCGCCGTCGCGCGGGCCGTTTCAATACGCTTTGCGGCGGTCACTCGGATGGTTGCCAAACTGTCCTGCGCCGCTTTTACGCGTTCTTCCGCGGCGGTGATCTCTTCGGGGCGGTTACCGAGACGGGCCAGATCCATTGCGTTCTGAGCGACGATGACTGCCTGCTCCTCGGTATTGAGCGTCTCCCGGGCCGCTTCCACATCCTTGGCCGGTACGTAGCCGTCCTTTGACAGCGATTCCACCCGCCGCAGTTCTCTCCGCGCCTGATCTCTCACGATCGATGCCTGCCGAACTGCGGCTTGGGCCGCCGCAATCTCCTGGGGGCGGCTACCCGACTTCACCTTTTGATAATCAGCCTGCGCGATCTTCAGGGCCGACTTTGCCTGGGAAATATCAGAATTAACTTCCGCTAGCGTCGTTTCGAGTTGCAGTTTAGCAACCCGCACATTGGTCTCAAACTCGGCCTGAGCGGCGGTCGCGGCTTCCGATAGCTGGCGGACAGTTGCCGTTTGGGCCTGAGTATCAAGGGTCGCCACCACCATACCGGCCGTGACGCGATCCCCTTCCTTCGCCGTGACGGTGGCGATACGATTGGGAAGAGTCGCTCCCACTCGGGCGACATGGCCTTCGGGTGGAACAAATTGACCCGTAAATTCAATCTCGCCGGCCAGAGAACGTACCGTTGCTGCAGTAACGGAGACTTCAGAAATGGTCTCGGGGGCTTCCGCTTCGGGCTCAGGGGCCTTCGCACAACCCCCCACAAGCGCGGTTAAAGCTAACCACGGCAACCACTTTTTCACGGTGCTATTGAACCTGAAAACGGCCAATTTGTAGCCTTAGCTGAGGATATATTCAGACTGGCTGCAAATGAGCAGATGATTAGACGTTAAACAAGAAGTGCATGACGTCGCCCTCTTGCACCACGTATTCCTTGCCTTCGGAGCGGACCAGGCCCTTCGCCTTGGCGGCCGCCATGCTGCCATTTTCGACCAAATCCTTGTACGCAACGGTCTCGGCACGGATGTAGCCTCGCTCGAAATCCGAGTGAATAACCCCGGCCGCTTGGGGACCCTTCATTCCCTTGGTGATGGTCCACGCGCGCGTTTCTTTTGGTCCGGTTGTGAAGTAGGTTTGCAAGCCGAGTAGATCGTAGGTAGTGCGAATGAGCGACTTCAAACCACCTTCGGTGACGCCGAGTGATTCCAAAAACTCCTGGCGATCGGCCTCGGGTAGTTCGATCAATTCCGATTCCACCTGAGCAGAAATCACAACTACCTGAGCATTTTCGGCGGCGGCAATTTTCCTAACTTGCTCGGTGTAGGCGTTGCCGCTGGCGAGGTCACCTTCGTTGACGTTTGCCGCGTAGATGATTGGCTTGAGCGTCATGAGCCCCAAACCTTTTAGGCTGAAGGCCTCATCTTCGGTGAGAGCCACGGATCGCGCTGCCTTGCCTTCGTTCAGCACCGGCAAAAGCTTCTCCAGAGCATCGATCTCAATTTGGGCTTCCTTCTTGGTGCGAAGCTCTTTCCGAGCGCGTTCCAGTCGCTTTTCGGCGCTGGCGATATCCGCGTAGATCAGCTCCAGGTTAATGACCTCAATATCGCGGCCTGGATCGACCGACCCGCTGACATGGATGATGTCGTCGTTATCGAAGCAGCGAACGACGTGGACAATACAGTCGACTTCGCGGATGTTCGCCAAGAACTGGTTGCCCAAGCCCTCGCCTTTGCTGGCGCCTTTTACTAGGCCAGCGATATCAACAAACTCCATGCGGGCGGGAAGAATCACTTCCGACCCGGAAATCTTCGCCAAGACTTCCAGGCGCTCGTCGGGCACCGTCACCATCCCAACGTTTGGCTCGATGGTACAAAACGGAAAGTTGGCGGCCTGCGCTTGCGCATTCGCAACCACGGCGTTGAAAAGGGTTGACTTGCCTACATTAGGCAGTCCGACATTACCGGCTCTTAGCATGGGGAGGTGCGCCGGCCGTAGCCATTGCCCTTATAGTATGAAGGATTGAAGCTCTCCGATAGCCCCAAGACGTTCGGTTACTTTACGTGGTAATTCAGTTGAACGAGACCGCTATCGTATTGCGCGCTGTCTTCGAGCGTGAGTGCGGTGCGGGGAAAACCGTCGGGGAACAGGCGGATGCCGTTACCAAGCAGTACGGGATGCAGCGATACGGTTATGCGATCGATGAGTCCGCCGGTCAGCATGCTCTTCACCAATTCGCCGCCACCTACGAGCCACACTTCCTCGGCTCCGTCTTCTTGAAGCTGTTGAACCAGCTCGGGTAGCTCGCCGTTGAACACGGTGGTGCCGGGGGTGTCGGTGACCAAGTCAGATCGTCTCGTAATAACCACATTCGCCTTATCGGCGTAGGGCCATTTTCCGAATGATTTTACGACTTCGTATGTGCCACGTCCCATGATGAGAGTGTCCACGTTGGCGAAGAAATCATCGAATCCGTAGTCGGTGTCGGTGAACAACCACGACAGGTCATCATCCGGTCCGGCAATATAGCCATCCAGGCTGGTCGCCACAAATAACGTGATCGTCACTACTCGAAGGTACCCGGAATGGCCCGGAGCACCTTACTGGTTATCCGGCGGTGGAACGCTGGGGTCAGCATTCGGGTTCTCTTCGGCGCCATTCTTCTCTTCTTCCTCTTGTTCTCCCATCTCCGATTCCGCCAGCCCTTCCTCTTCCTTTGGGGGCTTCTCGATTGTCTTGGCGTCGTTCTTCGCCACCGCAGCCGGCTTTTTGCTAGCGGCAGGTTTTGGAGATGGCTTGGAAGGAGTCTTGGTTTCCATGGTCACCGTCCCCTTCGCAGGGCCACTGTCTGACGCACCTGGTTTTTCCTTCTTTGCGGCTTTCTTAGGGGCGGGTTTTGATGCTCCGAAAGACTTCGTCCAGGCACTCAGCTGTTTTTGCAGTCCGGCGAACATTTTCGGATTCCCCGTGACGAACACATAAGCGCCAATCGCAATGGCGGCGAGAATCGCCAGGCGAACCGTGTTTTTGAGGAGTCTCTCGGCGGCCGGAGAAGCCGACTGCTTACGGGGCTTACGAGCTGATACGGATGCCCCAGTCGTGGCGGTAGAGACTTCGCTAAGAAGCGAGATCACCTGCACCACCGGGATCTCTGCTCCCGTCTTGGTAACAAGAGACTGCGCGGGCTGAACCTTGGCGGAATGCCCAAACTTAGCGGCCTCATCCAATAGACTCTGGGTTGCCCACACTTGTCCCGCGGGCACCAACTCGATCATCTCTTCCACAATCCGCACCGCATCGCCCGAAGTGAAAGTTCGAGCTTGCCCTCTTAAGAGCCGCTCCTCAACGGTGGTGGACCCGTAGTCGCAGGCGATCCGATGCAAAAGGGATGGTTCACTTTGCGGTCGCATTGCATTGATCCGCACCGCCGCCGCCAGGATGGCGTTGGCGGCGCCGACGGTTTTTGGCCCATCCAGGAAAAGGTAGAGACGTTCGCTTCCGCTCAAATGCTCGACGGTGCCTCCGTACTGACTCGCGGTATCTCCCAACAATGTGAAATGACGATTGATTGCTTCTTGCACCGCATTCGGTGAGATCGCATTGTCCTGGGCCGT
>CANFJD010000055.1 GCA_947447315.1 Fimbriimonadaceae bacterium | reverse complement strand
CGCTCAGGACTTCCTGCCGTTCCTGGAGAAGGCTGCTACCGCTCGCCGGCCGATCATCGTGATTGCCGAAGACGTAGAAGGCGATGCCCTCGCTACTCTGGTTCTCAACAAGATGCGCGGCGTCCTTCAGGTTGCTGCGGTTAAGGCGCCGGGCTTCGGCGACCGACGCAAGGCCATGTTGGAAGACATCGCCGTGCTCACCGCCGGTAAGTTCATCAGCGAAGACCTCGGCGTTAAGCTCGAGAACGTTTCGATCGAAGATCTCGGTACCGCGAAGAAAGTTGTCATTTCCAAGGAAGAGACCACCATCATCGAAGGCGCCGGAACCAAGGATGCCGTCCTCGGTCGAATCGAGCAGATCAAGAAGCAGATCGAAGTCACCGACAGCAACTACGACAAGGAGAAGCTGCAGGAGCGACTCGCTAAGCTCAGTGGCGGCGTTGCCGTCATCAAGGTCGGCGCCAGCACCGAAACCGAGCTCAAGGAGAAGAAGCACCGATACGAAGACGCCCTTTCGGCCACCCGCGCGGCGGTTGAAGAAGGCATCGTTGCTGGTGGCGGTTCCACCCTCCTCCGCGCTGCCAGTGCCCTCAGCACCGAAGGTCTGAACGGAGACGAGGCCACTGGTCTTGCCATCGTAAAGCGCGCGCTCGAAGAGCCGCTGCGACAGATCGCCAAGAATGCCGGCCTCGAAGGTTCGGTCATCGTCGAGAAGGTCCGCAACGCGGGCGCCGGTCAGGGCCTCAACGCCGTGACTGGACAGATTGTGGACATGGTCGCCGCCGGTATCGTCGATCCGGCCAAGGTAACCCGTTCCACCATCCAGAACGCCGCGTCGATCGCCGGTTTGGTGCTCACCACCGAAACGCTCGTCGTCGACAAGCCCGAGCCGAAGAAGGCCGCCGGTGGCGCCCCAGGAATGGGCGGCATGGGCGACATGGACTATTGATCTAGTCCGTAGCCACATCCAGAATAGGTCCTATAAGTCGAATGAGATTTATAGGACCTATTCTGTTTTATCACGGTGCTGCTTCCTGACTCGGTAGAGCCGCTCGGTAAACCCGCCGTCCGTAACGAATGACCTTTCCAAAGATCTTAATAGCTGATCCAAAAGGTAGTTGGTCTGGTGAATCAAACAGATCAAGGTGTTCGCAGAATTCTCCGCCCCTTTTTCCTCGATATAGGTCCTATAAGTCACATACGACCTATCCGACTTATAAGCCAGCTTGCGAATGAATACCGCTTTTTCGTGGTCTCTCCCCCAAAGTTCCGATTCTCTCTGTCGTAGAAAGTCTTCGTAATCGAGAAGTAGCTCCTCTAGACTCGCGCGGGCAACGCCAATGAGCTTTAGCTCCGTCTTCTTGGAAGTCCCCGAAGCCATACAACCCTCGGCGATATTCTGCCGTCCGCTTCGCGCCGCCTGCACCATCTGGTCTATCGTGCGAGAAAGCTTATTTATGAACCGGTCGCAAAATCGGACGGTTCCGTCGTAAACCAGCTCCGCCATTTTGAAAGCCTCAAGATCGCGATAGCCACCATGCTCCGGAATCAGCCGCTCGCTCACGAGAGGTGTTTACCCTCCAGGGTCAATTTTCATCGCACGATCCAATCGGGTATCAACCACGCAGCCAGGAACAAAGCACGACCTGCTGTTCGTAGATGCATTCGAAATGAGATTGACATCGAAGTCATTTGGATCCGTAGTCCTTGCCGCGGTCGTGATGGGTCTATGTGGTTGTGGCGGATCAGGGGGTGGAGATTCTCTTTCTCCCGCGACTGCCAAATCCAAGGTTGCCCAACTGCTCAAAGACGTATTCGCTGGACGGGAACGTGTACCCTCCGGCACCGGTCCCGCTCCGGTAGCTGCACCCGCTCTAAAGGGCACGAAAAAGAAATCTAACCGACCGCTCGTAGCAAAGCGAGACGAAGGCGACCTTCAAGTCGGACAAGTATCCCAATTTGCCGATGACCTCTGGGGCCGCATCGAAGCCGTGTCCTACGACACATTCCAGGGATACCGGTCCATCACGGAACTGAAATACAACTACTATCGAGACGAGGCACTTACTCAGTTTTACGGCTACCAGAACACCGCTTTTCGAGTAGAAGAAGACGGCACGTCCTACAACTTTTTCGAAACCGAGCTGAAGCAGCCCGAAGGTCCGCCCTACTACAAGAAGGAGCAGACATGGGGCCGCTTAGGTACCTACTACAAGAACGAGTACATCGAAGTGACCGACCTGAGTGGCAACGGTAGTCCCGATCGGGTCCGCATCGAAGGCGGATATGAATGGTTAGGGGGCGACTCCAGCACGTTTTACGTCAAGTATCCGGTGCGAGATGGATTCCTTCAGGCATCCGGTAAGTCCTTCGCCAATGGTGGACTCGAAGTTGCCTGGAACACGGCTTCTGGTTACCGCGTTGAGATTAAGTACGACCGTGACTGGAATGCCGAGTTCACGATCACCGGCGACAACCCACTGCTGCCAGCTACTGGCAAATTTGACATCGAAGGAAAGGGAAGTATTACGTTCAAAGACGGCACCAAGGCCGACTTTGACTACTACCAAAACGAATTCTTTATCACTCGCTAGGGTGGTATTCCAAAATCCCTAGACCGCCACAGTTGCACGGTTACACTAGGCGGGTGGATAGCAATAACCCCCGCCAAATGGCCATGCTTTTGCACTTTAGCCAATTACTCGGCTACGTGGTCCCCATCGCGGGATGGGCGGTTCCAATCGTTTTGTGGCAAGTCTACAAAGACAAATTGCCCGGTATAGATCAGCATGGAAAAGCCGTAGTCAATTTTATGATCACCATGCTTCTGCTGGGTTTTGTCGGCGGACTCACGGTCTGTTTTGGCGTGGGCATCATCGTGCTCATCCTCGTGGCGATTTTCGGAGTGGTGTGCCCCATCCTCGCCGGAATCCGGGCGAACGAAGGTGGCTTCTACCAGTACCCTCTGACAATTCAGTTCCTGAAGTAAAAAGGGGTCAGGTGGTGCGTGTCACCTTCTTCAAAAACCGAGCTTCGTCCGGGTCCAAACCCCGGGCGCGGGCGGCGAAGAGGGCCAAATACTGGGCAAACACAATGTCGGTGAGTGGCTTAATCTCTGCCGCCACCCCGGAATTGGGTGCTTCCACGACGAGACAGCCCTGCTCCTCCAAGTGAGGCATTGCACCATCAAACGACACCGCCACCGATCCTGGTCCCGCCAAAGCCTTTGGACCGTGTTCAAAATCCGCGGTGGAAAATGCTTTGCTTGGTATCAGAGCGCACTCCATCAGCTTCAAAGACGATTCGAGTGCGGTTGAAAAACCGTACCCACGTCCCAAGCTAAAGATGGGTTGGCAACGCACCACGTCACCCGATGCATCCATTGCTGCATCGGCGGCACGCGGAAACCAATCGGAAGGCACCGTGTCCACCGTCGGGAGGGCCGCCCCCAACTGCCGAACCAGCTCCAAAAACGCGATCAAGGTCGCCGAGTAGGTCTTCGTCGCCGCAATCGATCGCTCTTCGCCAACCCCCAGTGTTACCGCCCGGTCTGCAAACTGAGTGATCAATGAACCCGCATGATTAGAAATGGAAAGCGTGGTTGCCCCTTGTCCTTTTGCGTATTCCAAAACGGCCGCCACGTCCGGCGCGGCGCCCGATTGAGAGACCCCGATAACCAGGGCTTTTCCAAATCGCATAGAAGAATGAAACTTGGTAATGACACTCGGTGCCGCCAATGACACCGGAATCCCCAGATGGACCTCGATCAGATACCGAGCAAAAAGGGCCGCATTATCGCTCGATCCCCGCGCTGCGACCACCACCAAATCGAACTCGGGGGAAAAATCTCGCAGTTGCTCCGCTGCCGCATTCGCAACCAGCGGCCATCGTTCCGCTTGCTCCGCGATCTCCGCTTCCATCCAAGTACCCAGTTTTTTCGCCACGACCGACCATTCTACAGTTCTTCTCTCGCATAATTCTGTTATGGCGTTCGGAATGATCCTGTTTGCGATGGTGGCCGTGCAAGGAAGCGCAACCAACGACTTTCGGGATGCAAATCTCAATCTAGCCTTCACCTATCCCAGTCGTTGGAAAATCACCAAGAAAGACAAGCGAGAGGTGCATTTTGAGATTCCGTTTGC
Source organism: Fimbriimonadaceae bacterium (assembly GCA_947447315.1). Lineage (GTDB taxonomy): Bacteria > Armatimonadota > Fimbriimonadia > Fimbriimonadales > Fimbriimonadaceae > Fimbriimonas. The sequence goes on along the minus strand of CANFJD010000055.1, from coordinate 8,256 downwards.
AAATTCTTCTCGCGCGGGTGAGCTTGTCGTCATCCGTACTGGTTTTCGCGGCTTAGCTGATGATTGGCAAAACCTCCAAAAGCAAACCAACGAGCTTTCGAACCGCACCATTGTTCGCCAATGGAGTCAGGACCTTCTCGGCGCCCCGCTGCTGCTAACCCAGGTTAATTACATCGACAAGACCGATTCGATGACTATGACCACGGGCCTGTTTTATACCAACGTTCCATCAAAGATGCTGTTCCATCTCAAGGTGCCGGCGGCAGTTCAAGACGAGATGGCGTTCGAATGGCAGCAGACGCTTGAGACATTCAGGACGCTCGATGGCAATCCACTTGCCGCCGAAGATCCTTCGAAGCCGGTCGTAGCCCGACCGCCCGTCGTGACTACTGATGCGAAGCGACCGTTAATCATCGAGAAAGATAAGGTGAAAAGGCTTTCCGCTGATCGTCTCATTAATCTCGAGATTAATGGTCGCAAGTTGGAATTTGAACTCCCCGAAGGTTGGACCTACGCCGATCAGAAAGACACTCAGTTAAATTTGGTCAATAAATCCAAGAAGATCAGCTTTGCCGCCGAAATCCTTTTGCGAATCGATTCTGAACCCGCCGATGCCTGGCTCTCCAAGTTCGCCGCGACTGATTTGGCGGCGTACGACTCGGTCATTCTTCGCGAGGACGCAGAAAACGTGCCGACAAAGTTCGGAACCACCTATGGCTATACGATTCGAAGTGGCAAAGGAAACATCGGTTATCGCTGGTCCGGCGGAGGCTATGTCAACGGCCCCGATGCATACCTAAAGGGTACTTTTACAGGTACCGACGCGACGTTGTATCCCGACCAAAAGAAGGCAGTAGAGGCCCTATTTGCCGCATCTAAAGTGCGGACTCTGCCTTGATTATCGTTGTCAGCACTTCTTCGCCGATGGTGAGCCTCGCCGTATTTGACGAAGACCACCAGCTGGCCTATTCGGCAGAAGAGTTTTTGGCGAAAAATGCGTCTGGTTGGTTGCTCCGACATCTAGACCTTGTTCCAAACCAACCGATTACGGGATTCGTCTCCGATATCGGCCCGGGAAGCTTTATCGGTGCCCGGGTGGGAATCACCTTGGTGAAGGTAATGGCCGAGATGCGCCAAGTGTTCTGCGCTGGCGTGTCCGCCTTCGATCTCATCTCGCCCACGGATGCGGTCGCCATTCCTAATCGAAAGTCCGATTGGTGTCTCCGACTGCCTGGTCAGCCAATGAAGGTCACTCCGGACATTCCGGAGACAGCCAAGTTTTATCGAACGGGGAATCCTGCCTCTGTCTATCCTGCGGCCTACCGTGCTGGGCCTCTGCTCTCCGGCCTGTCGTGGCAATCGGCGCTCGATTTTCTTCCAATCAACGAAGTACCACCCAGCATCAGCCAGCCGTCCCAACCCTTCACCGCCCGAGTGACCGCGTGAATATGCGCGAAAATGTTAGCCTGGCTCCGTTCGTAACGCTCCGTTTGGGCGGAAAGGCCGATTACTTTGCCGAGGCCGCTACCGTTGCTGAACTCGCCGAAATCACGATTTCGGCGCACGTACGCCAGGAAAATCCAACTGTGCTGGGGTGGGGAAGTAATGTTTTGCCCAGCGATGAGGGAGTCCCCGGATTAGTCGTAAGGAACGTCACTCGAGGTCTGACGGTGGATGACGAGGGCGGTGTTGTCGCCGATAGCGGAATCGGACTTCAAGACCTCTTTCTTCAAACGGTTCAGCGAGGATGGGGTGGGTTGGAATATGCCGTCGGTATTCCTGGCAGCCTGGGGGGAGCGTTAGTCAGTAATGCCGGTGCGTATCGCAGCAGTATCAGCGAGTTCATTACGGAGCTAGAAATGGTCATCGACGGCGAACGTCGCTGGGTGCCACCGGCTTACATGCAGTTTTCATACCGGGATAGCATCCTCCGCCAGGTCCCAACTCCAAGAGCCGTCGTATTACAGGTTCGCTTTCGGCTCCCGCGCACCGATCCGTGGCAAAGCTTCCAAGAAGCTCGCGAATATCAAAGACAACGTATCTCTAAGCAACCCCCTTCCCCGAGTGCGGGGAGCTTCTTTAAGAATGTGACGGATCAGTCGGTAGCAAATTCGCTCCCGGCGTTGCCGTTAGCTCTAAAGGAAAAGGGGATTGTGCCAGCCGGCTTTCTGATCGAGTCGGTCGGGATGAAAGGCTTCCGGTTGGGCGGCGTGGGTTGGGGGAAACGGCATGCCAATTTCATGTTGAATTTAGAGCGCGGCACCGCCCGGCAGGTTGCGGAACTGGCGGAAATCACGAAGGACAAGGTCTTCCGTGCCTACGGAGTGGCGCTTGAATCTGAAGTTCTGTATCTTGGGCGCTGGTAGTTCACCGCGGTGAGTTGGCTAGATCCTGAGGATAGGTTAACCAGCCATTGTCTAGCAATTGCAGCGCCACTAGCGCGGTGAAAGATAACAGGACGCTTGTCGTTAGAATGAAAAACGAGACAGTCAGGACCTTCAATCCGTATCGACGAGCTAGCTGATCTTGGCGCACGATGTTCTGACGTGCCTTCAGCCTTGCCCACTTCGGCAACAGAAGGTGCGACCTCGCCCGGAAGCGCTTTATCGGCGGTCGCCGTAGCAGCCAGAGCATAAAGCCCCAAACCCTACGCGCCAACCAGTAGGAAAAGCGGCTCAGACTGAATTTCCTCCAGAAAACGGATACGCTGTCAACGGATGGAGATTTACGACGCGGGGCTGTTCCGATTGATCAATCGGGGACCTGAATCCTGGACCCGCGTTATGGTGTGGTTGAGTACGGCGTTTGATAATCGTACTATTCTCTACGTTTTCGTGGCTCTGGTCGTATGCCTGATCATCATTCCACGAACCAGGCGTGCCGCCATCGAATCGCTCCTCGCTTTTCCCATTGCTAACTCCTTCACCGATCTTTTTAAGCATCAACTGCCGGAGCCGCGACCATTTCAGGTCCTCGGCGACGCCATTTTGCGCGTCGGATGGAGCGAAAGCATGGGCACCGCCTCTGCCCATAGTGCAAACATGGCCGCCGTTGCGTTCGTAATGACTTACCGGCTGCGTTACGGAGGTGTAATTTGGATTATCTTGGCTGCCCTCGTGGGATACAGCCGCGTGTTTACCGGGGCCCACTTCCCGCACCAAGTAGTGCTCGGCTGGCTTTGTGGGGGTCTCGTTGGCTATCTCACGGTGAGCGTATCCAATCTCATTACCGACCGGCGGCGAAGAAATCAGGGCTTAATTGACTCTGAAGAACCCGCAGAGTCGTCTCTCACCACCGATAACGGCTGATCAATCTCGAAGTGACCAAGGGATTCAATGGGCTGACCATCCACTTCAATCTGAACCTTTTGCACGTCTTTTAGCTGTCCGAAAGCTACCTGCCAAGCCGTAATCAGAGTGGATTCCTGCATGCTCCCGATCCCGCCAATCATGGATCGCCGCAACGATACAATCGCTGTGCCACTTTTGATCTCTGCACCCAGCACCAAGTTTTGGTCCTGATCGTTGGCTGCCACCGCGGCCACGGCCAATCGACGCGCTACGGTTTCCCCGGGTTGTAGCGGAGTCGCTTCCTTACTCAGCGTTACTTTATCTCCGTCTACCACCGGTAGGTGAATCACCTGAGAAGCACTGGTTGTAACTTGCGGTCGATTACGGCTCGCCTTCGTTGGCTCCGGTTTACGAAGATCATTCGGAACACGCTGCGCTTGCGGTGTGGTGGAAACGTAAAAGGCCAATCCACCAAATCCCAGCGCCGCGACCATCAAAACTGCCAGTAGGGGAGTGCGTTTCATCTTGTTTATTGTTTAACTCCGTCGCCTAAGAACTTTCGAACTCCGCGAACAATAGCCTTTGCCACTACCGATTGAAATTCTGGAGTTACCATCCGGGCACGGTCGCGGGGATGGTTGATGAAGCCTAACTCCACCAGTACCCCCGGCATCGTCGTATTCCTCAACACAGAAAAACCTTTCGTGGCATAAATTCGCTTATCGCTCCACGCCCCAATTCCTGGCAGACCGCTGACCGCTGCAATTTCAGATTGGATACACCGTGCCAGCAGCTCTTTAATCGCGTTGGGGCCGCTATAAAAAGTGATCGTGCCGCTCATGCTCACTTTAGCCGAGCTATTGATGTGGACGGAGATAAACAAATCCGCCTTTGCTGAGTTTGCGATTCGAGCCCGTTCAGTCAGTTCGATAAAGGTGTCGTCGGTACGCGTCATGATCACCCTCGCCCCCGCCGCACTCATTTCCAGCGCCAGTTTCTTGGCCACCGCCAGCGTCAAATTCTTTTCCTGAACACCCCCGAATTGCGCCCCGGAGTCATGATCGCCATGACCAGCATCAATTACAACCGTCTTGCCCGCGAGCGTTCCGTGCAAACCGGGACGAAGTAATTGAATCTGAAAGTCCGATCCGCTTTTCCAAAACTCCACGCCCAGCGGTTCCGTAAACCACAGCCGAATGATGGACCCCGTCTCCGTGGCGTCCACCTTCACCTGCGTAAGCAGCGCGGTTGGCACGATGAAATCATCCGGTAAGTGACCCCGCAAGCCAGAGATCTCGATTTCGGCGTAGTTTGGATCCAATGCCTTCAGATTCGGTTGCCGCGTAGGCTCCGCTCCCAATTTTAGGGTCAGTAGGGAACTGGTAGGGCCTTCAATGTCCAAACTGAGGTTGAACTCCGACTCGGGAAACGCATTCGCCGAGGTATCCGGCGGATTAACCGCAGGATCCGTTTTTGGCACTTCCACCGGGTCTTGCGTTGGTATCGTCACCGGCGGATTCAACGGAACCGGGTCGGTCTTTGGAATGGTCGTCTGGTCTGCCCAAGCCACCACATTGGCGGCATTTGCCGAAACTCGCGCCGCCAAGCTCTTACCCGGCAGCACAAGGGCTGGCCAAGGATTTCCCGCCTCAATGCGATACGTCTTGCTGCGAATCGGCTTGTCGGGATTCTTAAATCCGGTCAGGGTCACCGCTTCGCCCTTAGCCGTCAAGGTGGCGGGCGAGAGCGGCAATGCGGCGTTCAAGCGAATCTGACCTGATTCCGCCTCAACGCTCACGACGGTGTTCAGCATTAAAAGTCGATTCTGCGATGCATCCCATTGGGCCACGCCGCCGAAAGTCTCCACCAGTCGCTTGATCGGTACCGACTGAGAACCACTGAAAGTCCGGTAGGGAAGGCTTGTCGTTTTCTCCCCGACCTTGGCATCTACAAAATTGCCCCGCAATACGGCGTCAATCCCCAGCGCGGAAAGTCGATCTATGGGCACGAAACACTCATCCCCCAGGCGATATCCACGCACGGAACCGCCGTCACGGTAGGTCGCAACGACTTCGGCTGGCCTGACTTGCGCCAAGGTCGCCGCTACTAGCACCATCCATAGTGCAAAAATTAGCTGCAATCGCTTCATGCTTAGCTCCTCCACATCATACAACGGGTAACCTATATTTCATCAGCCTTTCCGGTCGGTTTTCGAAAAAAGCCGTCGGATTGTTGCCGGGCGGTTAGCTCAGTTGGTAGAGCACCTCGTTTACACCGAGGCTGTCGGGGGTTCGAGTCCCTCACCGCCCACCACCGTTTTGGACCTAAAATTAACTTTACAAATCAGGAGAGGTTACTGGTTAGCGGTCTGCATCTCGGAGGAATTCGCGGATTTAACCCGCGGATTCTTCCGAACGAAGAGCAGTTGATTCTTATAATCCGCTCTGCGCCAAACGCAATGCCGAAAGCGCGGCCTTTGCCTTGTTACCGCTCTCTACGAATTCCTTAGTTGGATCCGAATCGTAAACCACTCCGCCGCCCGCCTGAACATAGGCGATGCCGTTTTTTAGCAGAATCGTACGCAAGGCAATCGCCGTGTCCATGTTTCCATTGTGGCTGAAATAGCCGACGGCACCGGCGTAAAGCCCCCGCCGACTCGGTTCAAGTTCCTCGATGATCTGCATCGCTCGCACCTTGGGCGCGCCAGATACCGTGCCCGCCGGGAAGGTAGCTCGAATAAGGTCATAAGCAGATTTCCCCGCCGAAAGCGTACCGGTAACGTCGCTCACGATGTGCATGACATGGCTATACCGCTCGATGACCATGAGTTCATTTACCGATACAGAACCGTAATCGCACACTCGGCCAAGATCGTTGCGGCCTAGATCGACCAGCATCACGTGCTCGGCTCGCTCTTTTTCATCGGCCAAAAGCTCTGTTTCCAGCGCCACATCTTCCGCTTCCGTCTTTCCGCGCCACCGGGTACCCGCAATCGGTCGAACGCGCGCCGTCCGACCGTGCAGACTGCTCAAAAGTTCCGGTGATGCTCCCACCACGTCTAACTCTTCTAGTCGTAGTAAGAACATGTAGGGAGAGGGATTGATGCTCCTTAAAGCGCGATAAACGGTGAGTGGATGAGCCTGAATGGGCACGGAAAACCTCTGCGACGGCACCATTTGCACACCATCTCCCAGGCTGATGTACTCCACCATTTTGGTGACCATGCTCTCAAACTTTTCTTGACCAACGTTGCTCACCGGTTCAGCACTGGGGAAGGATCCTTTTGGCAATGGTGGCAACTCGCGGCGTAGCCGGTCGCTGATCCACTCTATTTCGGCAACCCCGGCTTGGTAGCCCGCCTCGGTGCCTTCCGCCAAGTGAATGATACGAATCCTATTCTTGGCATGATCGAAGGCGACAACGGTATCGACCAGCAGCATTGAAAGGTCGGGCACATTCAATTCATCTTTAGCCAACGACGGTAGGTGCTCGAACCAGCGCACCAGATCGTACGCCATCATGCCAACCGCCCCACCGGAAAAGTGAGGCAGACCTTCTGTTGGGGCAATTGGATCGTGATTCAAGCTTGCTTCCAGAAAATGAAGCGGATCCTTTCCCTCCGGAATGTCTTGCGCTTCCCCATCAATAGAGAATTTTCCGTGTTGACTTCGCACCACGGACCGTGGTCGAACCCCGATAAAGGAGTACCGGCTGACTTGCTCGCCCCCGGTGACGCTTTCCAGCAGAAAAGAGTAAGTCTGGTCGTGCGCCAGTTTCCAGTAAGCGGTGACGGGAGTTTCGATGTCGGCGAGGATGTCCTTCACAAGGTGGACTCGGTGAGGACTGCCGCCCGACTCTTCTACACGCCAGCTCGCCTGAGCGAGAAACTCGGTCAGGGAGGGAAGTGCGGTGAGTTCGGTGGTAGCAGCCGACATAGAAAAACAGTTTGCCACGCCAGAAAGCATTTGGTGCGGATTGGTACTATTTGGGAATGGATCCATTTGTCCGCCACCAAGGGCCGATCGCCGTGGTGCCGGATGACGATATCGACACCGACCGCATCATTCCGGCCCGCTTTCTTACTCGGGTAAGTCGGTTCGGTTACGGAGAGCTGTTGTTCGCCGATGTTCGGTCAGAAGATTTTCCGCTAGACCAGCCGACGGCAAAGGGGGCCACTATTTTGGTGACCGGTACTAACTTTGGTTGCGGTTCTAGCCGCGAACATGCGGTTTGGGCCCTCCAACAAGCAGGATTTCGCGCGATCATCGCCCGAAGGGACGAAGATTCGCCGGGCTACAGCGATATATTTCGTCAGAATTCGGCGAACTGCGGTCTGCTCCTCATCGAGCTGAAAGCCCTTGACCATGCCGCGTTGCCAAAAACTCAAGGCACGGAAATTGAAATTGACCTCCCGGCCCAAACCGTTAATTGGTCCGGTGGACAGGCTAGCTTTGATATAAATCCCGCAACAAAGGCCGCCCTGGTGGAGGGGTTAGATTTGATCGGAACCACTCTGCAGTACGATGCGGCGATTGAAGCGTTTGAAACAAGACCGACTTTCGTTCCGTCGGCGTAAGGAAATCATCATGATCACCTCATTAATTGCTTATGTCAGTCTGGGTTGCGCGCCGCACGCCGGGCCAAATCCCAACCGCATCTATCAACTGAAAGATCTGGCGAAGAGAACGATCAAAACTCCAAAGACCACCATCCCGGTCTGGGTCATGGACGATGAGAGCAAGCGGAGCGAGGGAATGATGTTCCTCACAAATAAGGATGTCAAAGATACCGAAGGCATGCTGTTCGTTTTTCCCGATGAATCCGCCCGCAGTTTTTGGATGCGGAACACCATCTTGCCGTTGGACATTTGCTATCTCTCGAAGTCAGGCAAGGTGCTCAACGTGGCAAAGGCTCGCCCCTATGATGAGTCACCGGTGCCCAGTGCGGGTCCGGCAATGTACGTCCT
>CANFJD010000054.1 GCA_947447315.1 Fimbriimonadaceae bacterium | reverse complement strand
AGGCTTGGCACGGAGCTGATGAAGATGCACAACGGGCGGTAAGCGATGACCGGGTGGCTGTTTTCAGTTTCACTGGATCGGTAAAAGTTGGATGGAGCCTGCGGGCGAAGGCAAAGCGCACAGCCATCTTGGAACTTGGGGGCATGGCACCCGTCGTGTTGTTTCCGGGTGCAAACCAGGCGAACGCTATCCCTGATATTGCGGCAAGTGCGTTTAGTTACGCGGGGCAAATTTGCATTTCAACCCAACAGGTGTGGGTACATGACTCGATGGCTGACGATGTGATCGAGCGACTGCGAGTCGCGGCACAGGTTTGCCCAACGGGAGATCCGTCGGACCCGGTTACCGTTTGCGGTCCGCTCATCGATAGAGCCGCTGCTGATCGCATTGAAGGACTGATCGCGGAGACGGGAACACCGGTTAATCGTAACGGCAACTTGGTCCACCCCACCGTAATTGAAGTACCTTCATCGGGAGACCCAACTTGGCGAGTCCTTCAGGAAGAAGCGTTCGGCCCGTTAGTAACCGTCCACCGCTGGCAAGATCGGACCGAGGTTTCCACAAATTTAACTAAGTCTCCATTTCGCATCCACGCCGCCGTTTACTCGAGTAACGAAGAAGATTGGGCGTGGGCCGAGCAGTCAATCGCGTACCCTGGCCTCACGATTAATTGCCCTCCCAGCGTTCGCTTTGATGCGCTTCCTTACGGCGGTGACGGCCAAAGCGGATTGGGACGCGAAGGCATTCCAGTGGCTATCGCGGCGTTGCGGACTTACCGATCAAAAACCATTCGCACCTGAAACATTTAGCAATATTTGCCTCAATGGGAACATGCAATTGGAAAGATTCGCCTTAAACTATTCATACGGGATGATTACGCCCGGAGCTTGACTCATGAGAAGCCGCCGCTTGTCTATTTTTGCATCACTAGCTGTCACCTGCCTAGGTTTGGTGAGCTTAGGTCATTCCCAGATCCGCCCGCGCCCCATTCTGCCGGGGGCCGACGCGCTACGCACCCTTAGCCTCGCACTGCGAAAATTTAACACGATCCCGCGAAAGCTGAACGCAACGATCCCGGGCTACGTTAAGATCCGCCTCACTCCCGCTCAGGCAAAAGATCTCTTTCAGACACGTCGACGAGAAGGCCGATTTGTGATTCCGGGGATGGAGCGAGCGGTGATGCGAAGTCGGGTTTACAACTCTAACTGGACTATTTGGAAGTTACCGGCCGGTCAGGACGTACAAACCACGGTGCGTCAGTTATTGGCGAACCGTGTCGTCAGCTATGCCGAACCGCTTAACAAGATCTATCCATTGATTCCTGACCCCAGTGACCCCGATTTCAACGTCATTGAAACTACAGAGCCAATGGTGCTGCTGGGAGATAACGTTGAGTTTCGGCGACTTTGGTATCTGGACGATACCGAGGCAATGGCCGCCTGGGATGACTTCCCAGGCGTATGGTCGGACTGGACCACCAAGACTGGAACTGAACCCACGATTGCGATCATTGACACCGGCGTGGATGTCACCCACCCCGATTTTGCTAACGGCGGCGACGACACCGACATCCTTAATGGCGGTCAAATTGACTTTGCCCGTAGCGGTTACTTTACGTTTGGTGCCTACGAATCGGGTCCGATAGAAGACACCCTGGGACACGGAACTCACGTTGCTGGCTTGGCCTTTGCCAGCGGAAACAACGGGGCTAGCTTTGAGGGCAAGGGCATGATCGGACTGGGCCATAACTCGCAGGGAATGGTTCTCCGGGTATTCGATGACACCGGTAACGGATCTGATGCCGACGCCGCGGCCGCGATACTCTATGCCGCCGACAACGGGGCCGACATCATCAACATGTCGCTGGGTACCACGAATTACTCCCAACTGTTTCAGGACGCCGTCACCTACGCGTGGCAAAAGGGCGTCCTGGTGGTTTGCGCGGGCAACGAAAATGGCGCCGGAGGCGGCGATTTGGGGCCTATCTATCCTGCCGCGTGTAGCGGTGCATTGGCGGTAACCGCGAACGGTCCCGGGTATGCCCACGCGAGCGACTACTACGCCGGCACGGGATCGTATCTCTGTGTTGGAGCACCTGGCGGCGACGCCGTGATCATTCTTGACCCGGAGAATCCGGTGGGAATGTACGTTTACATGTACAGCACGACGATGCGGGGTGACAACCCGATTTACCATGCCGGTACCGGTGGGGAACCCCCTCCCGGCTACGGATTTGGCTACGGATATTTGGTTGGAACTTCCATGGCTTGTCCCGTGGTGGCTGGTTCGGCCGGGTTGTACTACGGCAAGACCGGAATCCGAGCTGGCGACGGATGGGCAAATCTCCGCGCGTTCCGGGCCATCGAGCGATCGGCGATCGGCGTTTACGGGGCTCCGAAAGGGTCTTGGGAGAACACGCAAGGATTTGGATCGCTTGACACGGCTCTGCTGTTGGCGGATGAAGACACTCGAACCGCGACGGCGGGTTCGATCATGGGCATCGTGTACAACGGTCAAGTTGCCACGCCGAACGTTCCGGTGAAAGCTCAATTACTCTCCGGCGGCACAATCTTCAACACCACGACCCGAGCAGACGGAACGTACCGGTACGACCAGCTTCCTGCTGGCGAGTTCAAGATTTACTGCACATTGGGAGGCACGACCAAGACAAAGAGGGCTATCGTGGTCCCAGGGTCCGATCAGCCGGGCACCGACTTCTACGTCAATGGAGTGGATGATTCAACCCCACCGGTGGTTCCCTACTTCCATTATCTAGCGTCGGAAGGGGACACCATTCAGTTCACCCACTGGGGATACGATACAGAGTCGGGCATCGACAAGGTGACGATCCGGATCGGTACGACACCGGGTGGGGCCGAGATCGCCGGCGATACGGAAGTCACGGGCACTGGTCCGGTGATTTACATGCCGCCGGTTGCGATGAAGGATGGCGGTCAGTATTACGCGACGGCTAAGTACACCAACGGAGCGGGTTTGGTGACAACAACCGATTCGGTTCCGTTTAAGCGGCTTTCGCAGACCTACAATGCAGCGTTTATTTCCCAGACGACGCCAACTTCGGTAGTGAAAAACACCGCATTCTCAGCAAGCTTGAAATTCAGAAATACGGGCGGTTTGCCATGGGCAGCTGGGGCACGAAACCGGTTCTCGCTGGTAGCCGAAAATCCCACGGCGACAACCCGCTGGGGACGCAAATCGTTCCCATTGAGTCCAGGCTCCGTGGTCAGCACGGGCGAAGATTTCACGTTTCTGCTAAATCTAACGGCACCGGCTTTGGCCGGGACCTACGACTTCCAGTGGGCACTGTACCGAAACGGGGTGCGACTGGGGCCGGTATCCACAAACGTCCGCCTAATCGTAAAGAACTAGAGCGCCGGTTGGGTCGGGCTAGTTACCCGACCCAACATCAGGGATGGCGGAACAAATATTGGTTTCGTCTCGTTTGAGTGAGTGTGGGACACAGTTCAGGACGCGCCTTGATGGTGATGGCCCTGCTGTGGATGGCATTTGTCTCTTTCGGCGTGCCACGCCCCCTGGCGGCCTGCAAAATGCCGTGTTGCCAGCAGAAGGTGAAGGCGCATTCCTGTTGCGCGGCCACACCGGCGATCACAACCCCGGCTGTGACTTGTGACTGTCAGACGACCGCAAAGTCGGTCATGCCCACGCCAGCCTTGACCTCGTCTATCCCGACGGTTGCGCCTGAGCTAGATTTGACCGCCCTTTCGTTACCTTCCCGGTTGGATGCTCCCGGCGATTCTCCAAATAGGGTGCCAATCCGCGCGACCGATAGCGATCCACCGCCCGCCATCCCTGTCCGATTTCCGTCCGATCGATCTCCCCCGGCCCGCTAGGTTGCCGGAGAAGTCGCCTGGGCCGTTGCCCGCGCTCTCCTCGTCGTCGTTTCTTTACGAATGAGCAAGAGCCATGAAAACATCGTTGTATCTCGCCAACCTGCTGTTGGCCATCGTCGCCTATCCCGCATTTGCGGATGATTCTCCGGTTGTAACTGCCGGACCGTACCGAGTTGAGCTCCGCGTCCCTCCGGAAGGAATCTACGCCGGGGAGGAGATTGATATCGAATTTCGAGTTTCCGACCCGCGGCAGGATGATCCGATCCAAGGGCCCGCTGGCGTTCCCAACTGCGCGGTGGTTGGCACCGTCACGATGCCAGAAATGGCTGGGATGCCCGCGATGCGGCCAAAGATCCATCGCGAAGGCGTGCCGGGAGATTACGGCATCACGGTGCAATTCCCGCACGGTGGAGCTTACAAAATCCAGCTTGAAATCACGCCCCCCGGGTGTAGCTCGGCGGTAAACGCCACCTTTACGGTCGAAGTGAAAGACGAGCGCCCCGCATCCGCGAAAAAACCTAAGCCATATATTCTGGCGTTAGCGAACTCTCGCGACTGGAAAGCGGGAGAGACCAAACAATTGATCCTCAACATCGTGAAAACGGCCACTCGCGAGACAGTTAAGGATTTCGATACGGCCCACGAACGCAAGTTCCATTTGCTGATCGCCCGATCTGACTTTGGCTGGTTTCTGCACGAACACCCAGAGCAGCAGCCAGACGGTTCGTGGCGGGTGGATTTGAACCTACCTACCGGCGGAAAGTTCCTGTTGTTTGCAGACGTAGCCCCCCAGGGCTCCGGCTCCATGATTCTCGGCAACTCTCTAAGTGTCTCGGGGCCAACCGCTCTCGCTTCTGGCTGGGCAAATCAAAATCGTGCCGTGGCTGACGAGATTCAGGGCCAATTACTGACCCCGAACGGTTTACCAGTGGGACGGAGTGTCCCGATTACCGTCCAACTTTCGAACGCAGACGGACAGCCAATCTCGGATATTCAACCCTGGCTAGGCGCAATGGGTCATCTGATGATTTTTAGCCAGGATGGCCTGACTGCCGTGCACAGTCATCCCGCCGACGAGACCATGGTGAAGCCAGGCGAAATCACCTTCAACGCGCGATTCCCAAAGGCGGCGAAGTATCGCGCATTCTGCCAAGTGCAGCGGGCTGGAGTCATAAAGACCCTCTCTTTCACCATTGAGGTGAAGCCATGAAGATCTGGCTGTGCGGGCTCTTTGTCCTGATTTCGCTGGTAGCCAGCGCACACCCGACCGGTAAAAAGATGCCACCGACTAAGGCATCCGCTGCCATTGCCGTGTCGGCGAAAGCCCTGGAGGCGTACAGAAAATCCCTTACGGATAAGGGTCGGTACTCGTGCTGCGTGAAGCCACCCGCAAAGTCGAGAGTGGATGGGTGTGCCATTTGCGCGATAAAAACCGGTTCGTGCGAGTGCGGCGTGAATCTGGCGAATGGGAAAGGCGTCTGCGGAGAATGCAAGGGCATGTGGCTTGGTGGAAAAGGCTCCTATCCCATCGCCAATACTCCCTATAAGAAAGCATCCGATATCCCAGTGTTGGCGAATCCGAATCAGGGCATGCATTCCGACTCGATTCCCGTTCCCCCAGTCCCGACGGATCCCGACCGCACCACGTATCTCTCTGAGATTTTGAAGGCTAAGAAGACCTTGGTCGCAGAAAAGCGGTTTAACTGCTGCGTAGGGGATGGCGGATGCTCGGAATGCGCGTTGGAAGCGTCTTGTGCTTGCGGACCAAATCTCGCCGTGGGCAAAGGAGTTTGCGGGCAGTGTCTAGACGGCCAGCACGCGGGGATTGGACGGATTCCGGGCGTGGTGGCAGATCACGTCCAGGTCGAGCCGATGGATATGTCGATGGCGCAGACCGGTGCCTTTTCCTCGGTGATGAACCAAGAGGGCAGCGGAACTAGCTGGCTGCCAGCGTCTTCGCCCATGGCGATGCGCTCGCTAGGGTCACGTAACGGTTTCGACTTCAACGCGATGGGTTTGCTGACGCTGAATTACGCCGATGCGGGCGGCGACCGGGGTGAATCTCAGTTCTTCTCCACATCGACGGGAATGGTGATGGCCCAGCGCGGAAATCTGAATCTGCGAGTAATGGGCTCTCTCGATCCGATCGTTAACGGTCAGCTTGGATATCCGTTGCTGTTCCAGACCGGTGAGACGGCACACGGCAAACCCCTGAAAGATCGTCAGCATCCTCACGATCTTTGGATGGAATTATCGGCTACTTACAGAACGCCATTGCGGAATGATTGGGCGGGGTTCGTCTACGTCGCCCCAGTGGGGGAACCAGCGTTGGGCACCTCCGCATTTCAGCACCGACCATCGGCCTTCGACAATCCCGAAGCACCTATATCTCATCACTGGAACGACGGAACTCATATTTCGTATGGGGTTATCACAGCGGGTCTGACTGCGGGCGACCGCTGGAAATTTGATGCCAGTGCGTTCAACGGTCGCGAGCCCAACGAGAATCGATTCGACTTTGATTCAATTCGACTAAATTCCTATTCGGGGCGAATCTCATTTAATCCGACGCGAAACTGGTCGTTTTCCGCAAGTCACGGCTATTTAGACTCCCCGGAGGCACTCTCTCCGGAGGATAACCAACGTCGCACGGTAGGTTCCGCTTTTTACGATAACGGCGAGTACTCGGTCGGCCTCATTTTTGGAAGGAACAATCACGGAGATCACGCCACCGACGCCTGGAATCTGGAGGGCACCCGGCACCGGGGTCCAGATACGTGGTTCTCACGGCTGGAATTGGTCGATAAAGATGAACTGGTGGATGTGCCGCCGGGCACGTACCGGATTGGCAAATGGAGTATCGGATACATCCGGACCCTGCGGACAACCGATGGTAATGATATCGGGATCGGGGCAACCATCGGCCTGTATTCCGTTCCACCGGCGTTACGGCCCGCCTACGGATCAAGTCCCGTTTCTTTCGGGTTCTTTCTCCGTTACCGCCCAAGCTTTATGAATCCGTGACCAAGAAGGACGGCGGCGATAAATTCTGGATTGCTAAAATATTGATCGTTAGGTCGTTGAGATTTGATGCAATCTGAAAATACCCATTGGCGCCTGAACCTTTTTGGTCGTGTGGAACTGGTGGGTGATGGGGTGGTGATCTCCAACTTTGGAACGGCGAGGGCGGCAAAGCTGCTCGTGCTTTTTAGCCTCTCGCGATCGGGCGAAATGTCGCGGGAGCGGCTTGCGGATCTCGTGTGGCCCGATGACGACTAGGATTCGACGCGTTTACGTCTACGTCAAGAAATCCATCATCTAAAGCGGGCATTGGAGCCGGCGGGTGAGTGGCTGATGGCATCCACGCAAGCGGTGTCTTTGGACCGATCGTTACTGAAAGTCGAGCTGCATGAGCTTGACCGGCTAGATGCCACCGATTCTCTGCCCGACGGTGAATTTTTGCCTGGCTGGGTGGACGCTTGGGTGGTTTCGGAACGTCGCAACGCGGAGGAAGTACGAATTCGCGCCGCCATACGAGTTTCTAGCCGGTGGCGGGAAGCAGGCGACTCGTCGGCTTCATTGAACACGGTTGCGCCGCTTATCCAGCGATTCCCACTTCATGAGGGCCTCCGATTATCGGCCATGCAGGCTCATGCCCACGGAGGCAGCCTGGTGGCGGCGGTGAGCGAGTACCAAGATTTCCGAAATCAGGTCAAAACTAAACTTGGGTGCGAACCCAGCGATGCCGCAAGCGCCATGTTGGAATCCCTTTCGGTGGCACCAATCGCTGTCCCCAAGCCGACCCGACCGACGTGGCCCATTTTGCCACAACCTACCGATGAGATCGTCGGGCGGGCAGAAACCCTAGACCAGGTGAGTTCCCAGCTTCTTTATTCCCGTTGGGTATGTCTGACCGGGCCGGGAGGCATCGGAAAGACGAGAATCGCGTTAGAGATAGCCCACAAATCTTCCCTACGCACCGCGTTCATTTCGTTGGCCGACCTGGGCTCCGGCGGAAATTGGGGAACGACCATTCTCGGAGAACTGAATATCGATTCTCCATCGCAAGAGAGCGAAGTCCGGTTTCTGGCTTCTACCTTGAACTCTCAGCCCACACTTCTGGTGCTGGACAACGCCGAGAATATTCCCGAACTGCATCGGAATGATCTAGTTGCCCTCCTTCAACTGGCTCCCCAACTACGTATCTTAACGACTTCAACGCACCCATTCCGCAGAAATGGAGAAGTTGTGGTCGCGGTGGGACCGTTAGAAAACAACGGCATCGACCTACTCATTTCGGCGGCCAAGCGCGTTCGCCCTCTCGTGATGAGCCACCCAGATTCCGCCTCGGTCATGGCGGAAGTGGCGCGCAGGCTAGATGGCTATCCCCTCGCATTACGGCTAGCCGCGGCAAGGCTGCGATTTCTCTCGCCATCGCAACTGCTGGGGAGTCTGGACCAACTTTCCGGGAATGCATCGTGGTTGCCCGAACGACACCGATCTCTCCAATCCGCCATGCGCACCAGCGTCGAAGGCGTATCTACCGATGCCCGCGAATTGCTCAACCGGCTATCAGCCTATCCCGGTGGTTTGGGAATGGACTTGGCTCAGAGAGTTCTGGGGGATCTGGACTACCTCATTTTGCTGGAGCAACTACTGGACGCTGCTCTGATCACTCTGGATGAAAAGAGTAATCCCGTCCGGGTGCGGCTGCTAGAGCCGGTGCGCGAGTATTTAAAGACCAACTTGACGGCAGAAGAATCTGTGCGCCGGGAGCGTGAGATGGTTGAGCAGTGCCGGGAGTGGTTAGCGGAGATTGGGGCCGGGCCAACGCTTCCGTTGACAACCGCGATCTTCGAAGCTTTGGATTCTGAAATCGCCAATTTGTAAGAGGCTGTGGAACGGTCAATTGCCGTATCCACCGAGAAAGCGGTGGAAATGGTCACCGACCTGGCCCCGTACCAGATTGCCCGTGGCCGCTCACGGGATTTTGCTACCACGTTACGCCGGATTGGCCCGGACACTTTGTCGGCAGATCTTCGCGTTGATTTGTGGCTTACCGACGCTGGTCTGCACTTGGGGGCCTATATGGAAGAGTCCGTTCTCGAAACACTGGAACGTGCTCGAGTTGAGCCACTGTCGGATATCCAATACGCCCGGCTGAAGGTACTTGAGTCGAGCTATGCCCTACGGCGTGATTATGATCGGGTAGATGAAGTCACCGCCGCCGCGCTGGAGGCGGCAAAAGCGGTGGACAACAATTTGCTCGCCACCCAAGTGCACTACTTGAAGGGAGTGATCGCGGTCTTTCGTCAAGACATTCAGGGCAGCATCAAGCACCTGTCCATCGCCTTCGACAATTTTCGGCGCATGCAGGCTAATTTTGAAGCCAGTGACGCCGGATTGCGATTACCCTTCCAACTGTGGCAGGTAGGGCGGCGAGCGGAAGCGAGTGACGTCGTGGATGAATGCCGAGTTCTATTGGCCGACTCACGAAATCCGGTACGGCGGGCATTTCTACACGAAACGACCGGCCGACTGGCGCTGGCGGATCGCCGTGCGAATGCGGCCGAGTTGGAATTTCGGGAATCGTTAAAAATTTGGGCTGCCATCGGCTCGCCCTTCAAAGAAGCGGATCAACTCCTGTCACTTACTCGGGCGCTGCTAGCACAAGAAAAGTGGGCGGAAGCGCGTCGGAGCCTGGTGGCAGCCGCGGATGGTTGGGTTGCGGACGAAAACTACGGAGGATTATCGCAATCGCTCAGGTCGCTAGCAATTCTGTTGGACAAAGACGGACGTACTGATGAAGCACGAAAGGCCCTGGGGATACAGCCAAGCGATGCAGACGGACTACCACCTGTTTCTAGTTCAACCCGAACACGATTTTCGGGATGAAGTCGCAAGAAAACTGGGGGGCTATCTGGCTTTCGACCAACCCACTACATTAGCAGCGGCTCGGAGCTGGTTTGACGAGATCCGATGATCATTTCCTGCGCGACTAAAAGGTAGAACTGGGTCCAGACACCCAGCTCTTCGGGCGTAAAGTCCGGCCCCGCAACCGCGCCGAGAGAATCGATAAGGATGGCACCAAGAATGGCGTAGTGGTCGGTCTTGGTGCCGTATCCAACATGGCGGAGGCCGAGACCACGACAGGCGGCTTGAAAATTCTCTCGATCCATCAGGAGATCAACCCCGTTGGCTAACATGGCGACCAGTTTCTGTTTCAGCTCGGCGATGTCATCTGGAAACATCCTCCGAGTCTCCAGAAATCGGGTGAACAGTCGTTCGTACAACTGATCACTTAATGCGTCCATGCTGGGGATGAGTCGAAGAAAAGACTCTCTGAGCAATTACACTTCCGTATCGGACAGCCAATCGTGAACGGACGGTTTCACTTCTCTACGGTTCCTTATTTCGATAGGAAAAATTCTACATCCGCGCTGATTAATCAATTTGTAACGAATTTGTAACGTCAGTGCAAAACCAGACCGTTTGATAACAAAAAATGCTCCATCTCACCTTACGGCGAAATGGAGCGTCCAGAGTCTTTTTGGTATCAGCGAATTGCGACTTCGGTTTCCGCATCGAACAAGTGAATACGCTCGATGTTGATGAGGAAGGGGAACACTTGGTTCTCCTTCACCTTAGTCTCATTACTAATCGTCGCCGTGAGGTTGGTTTTGCCAACCGCAATGTAAGCGACATATTCGTAACCCAGCGGTTCCAACACGTCAACCTTTGCTTGAACAGTATTCTCGGAGGTGGCAACCACGTTGCTCGGGAGAGCCGCGTCCAGAATTTCTTCCGGGCGGATACCAAGCACCACGGCCTTCCCTTCTTGACCCGCGGCAGGATTACCGGCTGGGATAGGAAGTTGGAAATCACCGGCGTCGATATGACCACCACGGATGACGGCCGGAACAAAGTTCATTGGGGGCGAACCGATGAAGCCGGCGACAAACTTATTCGCTGGGAATTGGTAAACCTGCTCGGGAATATCGCACTGCTGCAGCACGCCGTCTCGCATGATTGCCATGCGTTGGCCCATCGTCATGGCTTCCACCTGGTCATGGGTTACGTAGACGGTGGTGATACCAAGCTGGCGGTGCAGACGAATTAGCTCAGCCCGAGTTTGAACGCGTAGCTTTGCGTCCAGGTTGGAAAGCGGCTCGTCCATCAAGAAGACTTTCGGCTTTCGCACGATAGCACGAGCCAGAGCCACGCGCTGTCGCTGACCGCCGGAAAGCTCCTTCGGCTTTCGAGCCAGATACTTTTCAATATCCAGCATTCGAGCAACTTCCTTTACGCGGCTATCAATATCTTCGCGGATCCGCTTGGCATCGGCCATGTGACTGATCTGCCAGAAAAAGCTCTTTAGCTCTCGCAGTCGCAGACCGAACGCGATGTTGTCATACACGTTCATGTGCGGGTACAGCGCGTAGTTCTGGAAGACCATCGCGATGTCGCGATCCTTCGGCGGAACATCGTTCACGCGGACTTCCCCGATCATGATGTCGCCGTCGGTGGCTTCTTCCAATCCGGCGATCATTCGCAGAGCGGTGGTTTTGCCGCATCCCGAAGGACCGACGAGCACCATGAACTCCTGATCGCGGATGTCTAAATTCAGGTCATTGACGGCCTTTACATCCTTGCCGTACACCTTCGTAACGTTCTTAAAAGCTACTCCTGCCAATCAATTCTCCCGGAGGTTGGTTTTGTTAAACCGAGGGTCATTATAACGCGAACCGGACGTTACTGATTGCTGGTTTCTCCGGAATGGCTCAAATCGGTGAATTTTGCGAGAGAGAGCCGACCTTACAACGGTGAAATCCGCAAATATGCAGATAATCGCAGGCAATTCAGCGGCTAATAATATCTTGACTTTTTCGTATTGATAAGATATATTTTGAGTCGTCAAAACTTTTGTTTTGCGATCACGACCATGATTCAGGAATCTGCTGCCTCTACTTCCGCATCCCCGTTGGGATTCGTTGCGATCAACCATATCCGGATACGGGAGGATTACCGTCCTCGGTTTGAGGAGTTATTCGGGACACGGGCGAAAGCAATTGACCGGATGCCGGGATTCCGCGAGATGGAAGTGTTGCGCCCCGCCAAAGCGGATGATCCTTACCTCGTGATCAGCCGCTGGGAGAGCGAGGATGCGTTTCGCGCCTGGGTTGGGTCGCCTGAGTTTTTGGAAGGACACAAGCGCGGTTTCGCCGACTTAGCGGCGGCCAAGGCTCGCGGCGAAGAAGCGCCCATGCACAGTGACTTCCAGACTTACGAAGTCCTGACCCGGTAGCCACGACTGGTATCTTGTGATTAAGCCCGGTCGTAGCTCAGTGGATAGAGCGCTTCCCTCCGGAGGAAGAGGCCGGAGGTTCGAGTCCTCTCGACCGGGCCAAGACTCACATTCACAGAGTTAGATTTTCGGTAGGAGTTCCTGCCAAAACCGGATGCGCATGTCTCGAGAAGTGAGCAATGCACGATCTTTCGCATTTGAGATAAATCCAAGTTCAATCAATGCTGCGGGCGGTCCGAATTCCATGACTGCCAGGCGTGAGTGTTGACTTTGACCCTCTAGTTTCAGCCCTCGGTTTGGAACATCAGGTCCGTACACCTTTAGGAGCGCGTCCTGCGCCTTTTGCGCAAGAACCTTGTCCGCCGCATCTCGGT
>CANFJD010000053.1 GCA_947447315.1 Fimbriimonadaceae bacterium | reverse complement strand
TTCTGGAATCGAAAACCGAGGCCCATCGTTAACAGACACGCGGGCAGCATGACCGCCTGCTCGTAGCTACCTAAAGCCAGCACAACCGCGAGACTGGCGAGCGCCAACCAGCCATAACCAGCGGGTTTGGCCACCGTTAATCGGGTTGATCGCGTTGCCGGAGGGGTGAGCGGGGTAATCGGATCGGTGGGATGAGCGAGCGGAGATCGCCGCTCCCACCGGGCGTAGCTCGCCATGGCGATCAGGCAGAACACGGTCATGGTCGTGGCTGTCCTCCCGGGGATCCAGCCCACCGTCCGAAACCAAAGGGGCTGCATCCCGACTAGTTCATCGGCGAGAAACCATAGGGCCAAGGTCGCCGGAACGTACAGCAGCGGGCGACGAAAGTGGCGTATTGCCCCCGCGAAGAGCACCAGAAATCCCGCCGTGCCAATGATCGCGGGCACAAATCCCATCCGTTGCGTGACCCACAACGCGAAGGTCCAGCTGCTGGCCGCCGCCACCCATTTTTGGCCCGTGAGTTCGAACGCAAACCATCCGAGAAGCGCAATCGCGAGCGCCACCAAGATGGCGTTGGTCCATCCGTACCCCGGGGCCCAATCGCCGTACAATCGATTATCGAGTTCAAAGACAAGCGTTGAAATCGGTCGATAAAAGTGATTAAAGAGTGGCCAGTCCCCGCGAAACCATAGCCCCGGATCATGCTTATCGCGGATGGTGCGCAGTAGTACCGATGTATCCGAATCTACCAGTAACGCTGCGGTCGAAGCTCGAAATGGGAGCACAAAAAGAGCGGCGACGATCACCGCGATCGTCGCCGCCCATTTCTTCATGAGGCTAATTATGCCGTGTTGCGACGGACGTTATGCCTTGAGCGCCGCGTCGATGGCTTCGCGAACGGCGGGGCTATCCGGAACGTCTCGCGGCGAGAGTCGCTTAAAGACCTTTCCGTCCTTCCCGATCACGAACTTCGCGAAGTTCCATTCAATATCTTCCTTCGGACGGTCCGAAGATGCCAGGAGCCACTGATAAAGCGGGTTGGTGTCATCCCCCTTCACCGAGATTTTACTGAACATCGGGAAGGTCACGTTGTAGGTGGCGGTGCAGAAAGTCTTGATTTCCGCCTCAGTGCCGGGCTCTTGGCCGCCGAAATTATTGGCTGGGAATCCGAGCACCACGACGCCCTTGCCCTTGTATTCGTTGTAGAGCTTCTCCAGGCCCGCGTACTGCGGCGTGAGGCCACACTTGCTGGCAACGTTCACCACCACCAGCACCTTGCCCTTATACTTTTCCAGCTTGACGTCTTTCCCGTCGATATCCTTCAGCTTAAAGTCGTAAATCGATTTAACAGCGAGAGTGGGTTCGAGATTCGGTTCCATAGTGATGATCGTCGGCGTAGTTTTCGTCGGCGCCGCAAGAATTGCAGTGGCCATGAATAAAGCGGTCATTCCCCTAGTATTACGCAACCACTCAAGTTTTCGACGTCGCGATGATTATTCGGCTTCCCCGACCATCTTCGCGACCTCACGCTCGCCAATTCCGAAGGACAGAGTCATACCGGCCCCCCCGGCCGATCCTACGATCCGCACCGGACCGTACGGTCCGGGAGTGCCCTCGTGATCGAGGCTGAGGTAGGGCAGATTCGGGTGTTTCCCGTAGACTCCATCCCACCGTTCGACCACTTCGATGCCGTCGATCGGAAGAAAGGTGTTGAAGTAATCGAGAATCATGGCAAAGATCGATTCCCGCAGGTAGGGACGGAAGGGCTCCTCATATTCATGGGAATCGCCGATCGTCAACGTGCCGTCGCCATGTTGCGAAACCAGCAGGTGAATCCCCGCTTCGGCGTAACCCGGCCACTCGGTCGCATACCGCTGCCGAACGGCCGGAAGGCCGTTCAGGTCGGCGAAGCTTCCGTAGTGTAGTAGGGTCAGTCCCGCGCACAGATGCTTGCCTACCGGTATTGCCGTTTTTGCCCTCAGCATCTGCAGTCGGCATCGACGCATCCCTTGCGAGGCTAACAATTTTCCAAATCCGTGATCCGTGGCACTCCCCGGACAAATCACCGCGAAGCGAGCCGTCAGGCGTTCGGTCGCCGTCACCACCGTGGTCGATCGGTCGGATTCCACGATTACATCACTCACCGAAGTGCCCCACCGGAACTCCACCCCGAATTCCCGATGCAAATACTCGGCGATGTCTGCCGCCGCTCGGCGCGGGTCTACCGCGAGCTCCCAGGGCGACCACAATGCTCCTTCCAGCTTGCCGCCTCTGCCGCCGGTGCCCGCGCGTACGCCGGGGCATCGTGACCGCACGGTGTCGGCATCCTGCCACTCGCCGATTTGGGCACCGGTCTCGCTGGCTAACAGTTCCTGGATTACGGCCGTTTCGTCGGCGTGGTAGGCCAGGTGAAAGGAGCCGCATTCGCGGTGCCACAACCCCGCTTCCCGTGCGATCTTGAGCCAGATCTCCCGGCTCTCCAAAGCGAGCCCCCGTCGATCATCCAGCGGCTGTCCCACCGGCCACACCATGCCAAAATTCCGCACCGTGGCCGACATCGCCGCTAAATCCCGCTCGACGACCGTAACCGCCCACCCGCGTCGAGCAAACGCGTAGGCGTGGGCCAAACCCACGATTCCGGCTCCCACCACCACGACGCGGTTCTCCGCCCCAAAATTCTGCACGGAGATCATCTTGGCACGGGAACCGCGTACCGGACGTTAAGATTCGAATCCACTCGGAAAGTGATGATCTTAACCATCCCGGGCCACCCCAGGCGTCAAAATATCAATGTGACCGCAGACCTGGTGCCGCTTCGCCTTGCCGTTTTTGATCTCGCCGGAACGACGGTTTATGACGACAGCGTGGTGACGCAAGCACTCTTGGATGCGCTGGCTCACGCGGGTTACGAAATTGGGTTCGACGCCATTAACGGTCGCATGGGTATCCCCAAGCCGGTCGCCATCCGCGAGGTACTGCCGGGCGTCGACGAAGCCACGGTCGAACTGATTCACCAAGACTTCCGCCGCCGGATTATTTCACACTATAAAACCCACCCGGACGTGCGGGAAATCGCCGGGGCAACGGAGCTATTCCGGACTCTGCGGGCGGCGGGCGTAAAGGTAGGACTCGACACCGGGTTCGATCGAGAGACTACCGATGCGATTTTCGACCGCCTCGCGTGGAACGGTGAATTTGATGCTTCCGCTACCAGCGACGAAGTCGAGCGCGGCCGCCCCGCCCCCGACCTCATTTGGAGGCTCATGGAACTCACCGGCGTGGACGACGTCCGCGCCGTGGCGAAGGTTGGCGATACCCCCAGTGACCTGGGCGAGGGCACGGCCGCGGGATGCGGCTGGGTAATTGGCGTAACCTACGGGACGCACTCGGCGGCCCAGTTAGCCAACTATTCCCACACGCACCTGGTCGATTCGGTGTCGGCCCTGGAACAGTTGCTCAGGTCGGCAATTACCGCTTAAAGAGCCGTCCGGTCGCCTCTCGATCCATTCGCACCACAATGGGGCGACCATGGGGGCAAAGGTACGGATTCTCGCACGCGGCCAATTGGCGGATGAGTTCTTCCATCTCGGGCATGGACAAAGCGTCCCCGGCCTTAATTGCCATCCGGCAGGCAGTGGTGATCCAGACCAGTTCTCGGGTGGGCACGATCCGCCGCGCCGCCACCGATTCTACAAGTTCGTCGGCTAGATCCCGAAAAATTCGCGCCGGGTCTTTTCCGCGTAATGCGGCGGGCACGGCCCGAATGAGGAAACTCGCCCCGCCCTCGGGCCCGCCGCCGAAAGGCTCCACTTCAAAACCGATCATCCGAATCTCATCGAGCCGCTCTCGAAGCAGAATCGCGGCCCGGCGATCGAGTTCCACCACCGCCGGAACTAACAGGTGCTGCTGCTCGATGGCAGCCTGGCCCCGGTTCAAACAGATCTTCTCCCAGAGAATGCGCTCGTGCGCTGCGTGTTGATCAATCATCACCAGCGCCGCCGGCACCGCCGAAATTCCCCGTTCGAGATCAGCCGAAATCGCGGGCGACTCCGCCAAAATAACGAGCCGCATGGCCTGCCCAATAATTCTGAGTGAATGCAGAAATTCGGCAAAGCTCGCCGCCGGGAAATCGGGAGCAAGGGGCTCTGACCGCAACGGTGCATCGGCCCCGGCGCGATCGACCATCGGCATCGTCGCGCCAACTCCCGGTTCCTCGCCACCGGGGGAATCGCCCCGATTCTCAAGTTCATCCCCGGCGAATCCGCCCGATAGCGATGAGCCGAGCCCCTCGACGCCAGCTGCCTTTCCTTCCCCGGCGGTCCCATCCGCCGTACCATCTTCTTCCGATGTGGTCAGATCGCCATCAACTGCCCCGGGAGACCACCCTCCCACCGCGCCGAAATCCTCCCTGTTCGTTGGCCGATCGCCAGTCCCCGGCGTTCCCGCCACAAACAGTTCCGACGCAAGCATGCCTGGCAGAAGAGCCGATGACGCGAGCCTCGCCCCGGTCCCACCGAGAAAGAGCCCATCGACCGTTGAAGCGGCGCCCGCCTCATCAAAGCCTTGCCCACCGCGGGCGTTCTCGCGCACGATCGCGTTCACGGCCGCCACCCGCCGCAGGTCGGGCATCATGCCGTGTTTCACCAATGCCTGTTTGATCGAGTGGCGAATCGCGTCGAAAACCGCGCCTTCGTGCTGAAACCGAACCTCACTTTTGGTGGGAGAAACATTCACGTCAATCAGCGCTGGATCGATGTCGATCATGAGCACCAGTAGCGGAAACCGCCGCTCGGGCGTGATTTCCCGGAACGCAAGATCCACCGCCGCCGTTAACTGCCGCGACCGAACCGGCCTCCCGTTCACGTACAAGTACTGATACCCACGGGTGGTCTTGGTGACGTGGGGGGGCGACACGAATCCCTGCAGCCGCATCCCCGCTAAATCGGCGTCAATCTCTACCAAGGAACGCGCCAATTCGCGGCTCCAAGCGTATGCCACCGCCTCCCGACGGTCGCCGCGACCCGGCGCGTCCAGTGCCAGTTGCCCGGGGGAATCGCCATCGCCGGCGAGTTTCATGCGATCAGAATTCGCCCGTCCGGATCCCGACTGGTGGAAGACCCGAATCGCCACATCGGGATAGGCAATCGCATAGCGCGAAGCATGATCCAAGATTTGCCCCAGTTCGGTGGTATCCGACCGCAAAAACTTTCGTCGGGCGGGAACGTTAAAGAAGAGATCCCGTACGGTAACCACCGTACCGCGTGGCCCCGCCGCGTATGTGATGGGAGCCAGCGTTCCCCCGTCCACCGTCAGCACGACGCGACGACCGTCGGTAGCCGCGGTCGCGATCTCAAAATGGGAAACCGAAGCAATGCTAGGGATGGCCTCCCCTCGAAAACCGAGGGTCCCCACCTGCGCCAGATCCTCTACCGCACGAATTTTCGAGGTGGCATGACGCTGCAGGCTTGCTATGGCATCCGATTCCGACATCCCGATGCCATCATCCGTTACCCGAATCAGGCGGCGACCACTTTCCTCCAACTCGACCGTGATATGAGTGGCTCCCGCATCGAGAGCATTCTCGATCAGTTCTTTCACCACCGAAGCGGGCCGCTCGACGACCTCACCCGCCGCGATCTGATTCACCGTATGCGGGTCCAGCGCCTGAACGGACCCGTGGTTCGCCGCTCGGCTCTGCTGGAGACGCTCCACTTCGAATTCGGCGGCGACGTCCGCGGCAAATATATCGTTGAAATCGAGGGACGCTCCGCCCTCATCTCCAGATCCGACCGGTTCCTGGGCCATCCATCCAGATCTGTCTCCTGCTCCTGATCTGGTTCGAGGCGGCACCGCCAACGGCCGGCTAGCCTCCGCGTTCGGCAGCCGAGGGGCCTCCTCTTGATCGTCTTGCGGCACAGGATCGTACTTTTTCACGGGTTCAAGCTCTATCGCGATCGTCGTCTCGCTTCCGGGGAGAAAGCGGCCCATCCGACGGCCGGACGTCTGCGATCCCGGCGTAGCGTGACAACTATTTGAAGGTACCTCTCGCCACGGGCGGGAAGCGGTGTTAACTCGGGTTGCCTGAGCCGAACATATCTGACCAGCATCAACGAAGGTTCCCAACCCGGGGGAAATATGCCCCCCAATATGCCTCTCGCCGAACCCCGCTTTACCCACCGCGCTCCCGTTCCTTACTCCGCCGAACTTGTCAGCGATCAGTATTTCGTATTATACGACCTAAGTACTCTTTTTGATTCTTTTCGTATCGGTTTTACCTCTCAAACCGGAAAATTTCCGCTGGTAGACTGGCTCTCAGATTGACGACCGCCGCGCCCGGCCCCGCCGATGGTTAGCATTCGGCAATAGACGACCTGGTTCCCATGCTGAAGCATTCCGATCTCACCCGTCACCGCATCCGCGCCTTCCTCCGGACGGTGCTACAACCAGCGATTCGTCGCGCCGAATCTCCGCTCCGTATTGAATTCAATCCCGAGGCCGCGCCCACGGATGCCGCCGCCGCCGCGGGAACGTGGACCGAAGTGGCTCCGGGCTTTACCTACGGTCCGGCGTACCGCACAGTCTGGTTTCGGCTCACGGGAACCGTACCCATGGAGTTCGCCGGTAAACCGATGGTCGTCGTGGCAGAAGTGGGCGGAGAACGCACGGCCTGGCGTGACGGATCCCCGTGGTGCGGCATTGACCATCAGCACACCGACCTAGGATGGCTCGAAGGAAGCGCCTTCTCGGGCTTCGGGCCCGCGCCCGCGGGGGGAGAATCCGTCGAGTACCTGATCCAAGCCTACACCCGGAACTCCGAGACCACGGTCACGGGCGAGGAAAAGCCGCGATCCGCTCACACGGAAACGGTCCGCCACGCCGCCCTCGTGATCATCGATCCTCCCACCCGCGATCTCGCTTACGACGTTGACTTCACGGAAAATCTGCTCGACACGATTGAGCCCACGGACCCCGCCTTCACCACTCTCATTCGCGCGTTGAATGAGGTCGTAAACCTCTACGGTGCCGCCGATCAATATCCCTCCCCGGAGACTCTCGCGCGGGCGAGAAAGCTGATCCGCGACGCCCTCGGCAGCTTAAACGGTGAATACAAGCACACCATTGTTCCGATCGGTCATGCCCACCTGGACACCGCGTGGCTATGGCCAATTGGCATCACCCGGCAAAAGATGGCGCACACCACCGCAACCCAGTTGGGCCTACTGGAGCGCTACCCGGAATACGTTTTCGCTCATAGCCAGGCCAGCCAGTACGAATGGCTCGAGCAGGATTACCCCGCCCTCTTTGCCCGGGTCCAGGCCGCGGTTCGCAAAGGCCAGTGGGAACCCGTCGGAAGTATGTGGGTGGAGGCAGATTGCAATCTCACGGGTGCCGAATCACTGGTGCGTCAATTCCTTTACGGACGGCGATATTTTCGCCAGAAACTGGGCTATCAAACGGAAGATATGTGGTTGCCGGATGTGTTTGGATACTCCGCCGCGCTCCCGCAGATCCTTAAGAAATTCAACATCAAGTACTTTCTCACCCAGAAAATCAGCTGGAACCAGTTCAACAAATTTCCCCACCACACGTTTTACTGGCAAGGCATCGACGGCTCCCGGATTTGGACTCATTTTCCGCCCGCCGATACCTACAATGGGTCGGCCGAACCGAAGGAGGTTGTGTTTGGCGTCAAGAACTACCGCGACCACGCCCGCTCCGATCAATCCCTGTACGTATTCGGATTTGGGGACGGCGGCGGCGGCCCCACCGAGCGACACTTGGAATTCCTACGGCGCGGTCGGTTAGCCCCCCACTATCCCGAAGTCGCCCTCGGCAAGCGGGCGGTTGATTTTTTCCGGGATGCCCGAAGTCGAAGTCGCGACATTCAAACCTGGGTGGGCGAGCTTTATTTAGAATTGCACCGCGGCACTTTTACCAGCCAAGCCCGAAACAAAAAGCAAAATCGAGAGGGCGAATTTCTGCTGCGCGACGCCGAATGGTTGGCCGCATTTGCCCCCAATTTTCCCCACGGTTACCCGGCCGCCGAGTTGGAATCCGCCTGGAAACTGTTGCTCCTGAACCAGTTTCACGACATCATTCCGGGCTCTTCCGTGCGAGAAGTTTACGAAGATTCCGAGCGCGACTACGCCGCGATCCGGGAAACGGGCGAGCGCATTATTGCCAACTCGCTAAGCCAATTTGGAGACACCCTCAACACGGCCGAGACCACCCATCCGGTGCTCCTGTACCAGAACGCCGGGGTGCCGACCCAGGGCCAGATTCCGTGGGACAGCGACGAAGTACCGCTCAGCATCACCAGCGGTGACGAATGCCACCCCGTGCAACTCGTTAGGGAGCCGGAAGGAAGCCATTTGATCTTCTCTATCCCTACCGCGGCGCAAGGCGCCGTTTCGGTCGCGGATTTCTCCGACCGAATACCAACCACCCGCCCCAAACTCAAACACGGGAGTCGCCGAATCGAAAATTCGCACCTGAGCGTGCGTTTCGATACCGCCGGCAACATTTCCGGAATCCTCAACTTGGAAGACGGAATGGAGGTGCTTGAGGCGAATCGGCTGGGAAACGTATTCCAGCTCTTCGAGGACCGTCCCATTTATTGGAGTGCCTGGGATATCGATGCATTCGCGTTGGAAACCCAAGTGGACCTTCTCAAATCCGATCGGTTTGAAATCACTGAGCGCGGACCCGTGCGCGTAGCCGCCGAGGTGACCCGCACCTTTGGTAAGTCCCGCATCTGGCAACGCATATCGCTCGGCCCAACGCCGGGCATCCGGTTCGACACCGTCATCGATTGGCACGAGTCGGAAAAGATGTTGAAGGTGGCTTTCCCGGTCAACATCAACGCCAGTCGAGCGACCCACGAAATCCAATTCGGAAATGTCGAGCGACCTACCCACTACAACACCAGCTGGGATATGGCGAAGTTCGAGACATGCGCCCACAAGTGGGTTGACCTAAGTGAAGGAGACCGAGGCGTAGCGCTTCTGAACGATGGGAAATACGGTCACGACGTTCACCAAAACGTGATGCGTCTCACCCTGCTACGCGCCCCGAAAGCGCCGGACCCACTTTGCGATATGGGCCAGCATCGATTCACCTACGTGCTGTACCCCCACTACGGAAGTTATCGTCATGGAAATGTAGTGGAAGCCGCCTACGCCCTCAATGCCCCCTTGCGGCACTATCCGCTTTCGGCGCACCGAGGGGTTGCCGGCAATCTGCCCGCTTTCATCGCGACCGACGATCGAAATCTCGTCATCGAATCAGTCAAAAAGGCAGAAGACTCGTCCGACATTATCGTTCGAATATACGAGTGCCACAACGCCCGTGGTAAAGCGGACCTTGTCTGTGCCCTCCCGCCCGCCAGTGCCTTCCTGTGCGACCTCGAAGAAAACGAGCTGTCGGAACTGGATATTTCAGACGGGGTGGTGTCGCTGGAATACCGACCGTTTGAAATTATCACCATCAAGCTGCGGCGATGAGCAAAACATTTCGGCGTGCCGGTTCCGTGATTTTGGACGCGGCGCCGTGGCTGCTACTGCTGGTTAGCCTCGCGGCGACCCTGGCCGTGACGTTTGAATTCCACCACGCGGGCACGAACGCCGACGCGCTCCGTCTCGAGCAAATGCTGCAACGGTGTCGAACGAATATCGAAGGTCGGCTCCGGGAGCACATCGCCATTATCCGCGCCACTTCTGCCTTCTTCGAGGCTCAACCGTACGTTTCGGAAACGCAGTTCCGGCAATACATCGAAAAGACCGGGTTCTTTGCGCAGTACCCCGGAGCCCGGGCAATTCTCTACGCCCCGGTCGTCACGGATGCTAATCGGGACTACGCGACCGAATTCATCCGGCGGAGTGGCGTCACGCTGCGACCATCGCTGGCCCAAACGGTTCCCAAACCCGTTTCTTCCCGGAGTATTCCTGTCCTTTTCGCATCCCCAGAGACTCCAGCAAATCGCCAGTCCGCCGGTTACGATCTGTACGCGAATGCGATCCGTCGTCCGTTTTTAATCACCGCCATCGAGTCCGGAGAACTCGTATTCACCCCGAAGCTTCAACTTCTCGGCATCCCCGGCGAACGCGACCTGACCGGCTTCATCGTGATGACCGCCACCTACGACAACACCACGCTGTCGGCCCCAAAACCGGCTCCGTTGGAACGGTGGAGGAGCGTGCGTGGCATCGTTTACACCACATTTCGCGCCAATGTCTTTTTCGACCTCAGCCTCAAGGATCCCGAACTCGCCTCAATCAATGTAGAAGTGTTTGATGGACCGGTCGGGAACGAGAATCTTCTGTACACCACCGGCCGACCCACAGATTCTTGGGATGAAAGTTCAGTTACGCCGGTGACGCAATCCAACCGAGTGTGGCTAGTCCGGGTGACGCCTACCGCCGCCTTTGAGGCAAGCAGCACGCGTCGGTGGGTACCCGTAGTCGCCATGATTGGCATCATCATTTCGGGTCTTGCCTTTGCGGTGGGAATGCAACAGCGAAAGGCCCGGCGAAAGTCGGACACTGATGCCAAACGATTGCGTAAAGAAGTGGCGGTTCGGCAAGAAGCGGAAATTGAAGTCCGACGCCTGAACCAAGACCTCGAATCCACAGTACAAATGCGAACTGCTGAACTGAGGGCCGCTAATCACGATTTAGAAGCATTCGTCTACTCGGTTTCGCACGACCTTCGCGCCCCGCTTCGCGCCATTGATGGCTTCAGTCAGGTGGTGCTGGAAGATTACGGGGAACGGCTGGATGCCGACGGGGTTGATGCGCTCAACCGCGTTCGTCGCGCCAGCGCGCGAATGGACCGACTGATCACCGCCCTACTCGGCCTCAGCCGCATCACTCGCGCCGCGATTCATCGCCAACCGCTCGACCTCAGCCGGATCGCCCGGGATGTTGCCGAATCGATCATGACCGCCGCGCCGACCCTAGGGAACGTCCCCACGTTCGTGATCGCGGATGATCTGGTTGCCGACGCCGATGAGCAACTCTTGACCGTTGCGTTGGATAACCTTCTCCAAAATGCCGTCAAGTTCACCCGCCGAAATGCTTCCGCGAGAATCGAAGTAGGCGGAAAAAATGGCGTTTTTTGGGTGCAAGACAACGGTATCGGATTCAACCCGGCCCACTCAGAAAAACTGTTTCAACCGTTTGAGCGGCTTCACTCCGAAGCAGAATTTCCCGGCACGGGCATCGGCCTGGCTACCGTACAGCGTATCATTCGGCGGCACGGAGGAGAAATCTGCGCCGACGGCGTGGAGAATGTCGGGGCCTGCTTCTATTTCACGCTTGCGCCCTCCGATGAGCTCGCCCCTCATCGCGAGACAACGAATGAGTCCCGGCATTTTTAGCGAAATCAGGCAATCAGCAGGATCGGAATTTATCGCCCGGTCACGAGCGTACTATATCATTAGCTCCATGTTGGTTCAAAAATTGTCTCGATCGATGCTTCGCTCGGTCCTTGCTTTGTCGATGGGACTCTGTTTTATCGGCAGCCCGGTCCAATCGTTTAGCCAGACCATTGATAAGAAGCCCGAAGCGAAGCAAGAAGTCCTGGACAAGATTTCTGAACTGCTCACAACCTTCGCCTATACGCCAAAGATCGACTTTCGGCAGTGGCCAACTTTTATCGAATCGGAAAAGGCGAAGTTGAATGAAGCCAAGACCGACGATGAGTTCACCGCCGCGGTTAACGCAGCCCTCAGCAAATTTGGCGCCAGTCACATTGTGTTCACCTCTCCCCGCGGGGCAGAGGCTCGCCGAACCGCATCCGTGGTCGGAATCGGCATCCAGGGCGTGCCGGCGAAGGACGGCGTGCTCATTGTGCGCGTGGTTCCGAATGCTCCCGCCGATAAGGTGGGTCTGATTCCCGGCGATACGATCTTGACGGTCGATGGAAAAGCTGCCTCCGGTACCCGCGGCATCGCGGGCGAGGAAGGAACTACCGTCAGTCTTCGCGTCCGAAAGGCCAGCGGGGATACCAATGAGGTTGAGATCGTACGAAAACGGTTTTCCACCGTGCGCCCAGAGGAATACTCCCTCATCGACGGTGACACGGCGATGATCACCGTCCACACATTCGATACCACGTACGATTCAGACCGCGTAGAATCGCTCGTTGCGAAAGCCGCCGATAAAAAGAACCTCATCATCGATTTACGCGACAACGGCGGCGGAGCGGTCATTAACTTGCAGCACCTTCTAGGGCTTCTCCTCCCGGCGGATACGCCATTCGGGACATTCATTAGTCGTCGCGTGGTGGAGCGTTATGAAAAAGAAACCGGCGATAAGTCGGATGACATCTACAAAATTGCCGACTGGACCCCGCAGAAACTCAAAACGCCGCGCCGCACCGAGGCCACACCTTACAAGGGCCGTATCACGGTACTCATCAATGGGGGATCCGGTAGCGCCAGCGAGATGGCGGCTGCCGCGCTGCGCGACGTCGCGGGAGCGATGGTCGTCGGGAAGAAAAGCGCCGGAGCCGTGCTGGTAAGCGTTATTGTTCCGGCAACGAACGGGTTTATGCTTCAGTATCCGCTCAGCGATTACGTCA
>CANFJD010000052.1 GCA_947447315.1 Fimbriimonadaceae bacterium | reverse complement strand
CGGGTTGGTCTGGTCCATAAAGGTGCTCAGCTGGTTACTGCTGAAGAAGCTCTTGATCGACGCCGAAATCGGCTTGACCGAAAGAATGATGCCGGGCAAGAGGTTCTCTTGATCGGTAGAAGTCATTCGTTCGCGGGCGACCTTTTCCATTCGCACGAAGCCGAGGCGAAGCTGACTTTGCAGCAGTTCACCCACGCTCTTCACACGCTTGTTCTTCAAGTCATCAATGTCATCACGTTCCGATTCTCGCTTGACGTACGGCAACATGGCGTACATGATCGCGGCGAGGTCGTCGCAGGTGAGGTTTCGGATGTGAAGCGGGACGTTCAGGTTAAGCTTCTGGTTCAAGAACCGGCGGCCTACCTTTCCGAGATCGTATCGCTTGATATCGAAGAACAGACCATAGATCAGCTGCTTCGCGGCATCTTCGTTGGCGGCTTCACCTGGGCGAAGCCGCTTATAGATGTCCATCACCGCTTCGCGGGCGGTATTGGTGGTGTCGGCTTCAAGCGTGGCTTCGGCCAAGTAGAGGAAATCAACGACCGGCAGAATCGCGGGCGACTCGGCGGCGATGAGCTTGGCCGTAGCAACGTCAAGCTTCTCGTCCTTCTTCGCTATCAGGTTGCCGTTAAGGTAGTAATCCTCAACGAGTCGCTTGCCAACAAGCGTTTCTTCATCGGGATTCTCCAGCGTAACGTGCTTGGTGAAGTACCGAACGATATCGTCGTTGTTAGCGAAGGGCTGTTCGACCTTGGTTTCGATAAGCCGCTGCTCGGGAGTGAGAGCCTCAAGGGCTTCAGCGGAGAAAATGGTTCCGACCTCAACCAGGACTTCACCAGTCTCCGGATCAAGCACCTGCTCGGCAATTCGCTTACCAACCGAATCTCCAATGAGAGCTGGCATTCTGCCACGACCCTTTTCGAAGTAGTAAAGCGCCTTCATCATTTGCGTGAGAGGCAGCTTTTTGGTCTGACTGATTTGGGTGCGAACCACGAAATTGGCATCGCTATCCACTTCCAACCAAGGACCCTCAGTGGGAATCACGCGGGCCGACACGATGACCTGCATCGAGCTGTCAACGCCTTCTTCGAAGTAGAGACCAGGCGAACGGCTGAGCTGCGAAACGATAACACGTTCTCGGCCATTGATGATGAACGTGCCTTTGTCGGTCATGAGAGGGAGATCACCGAGGTAGACCTCGGACTCAATCACTTCTCGCTCTTTACCGCCAAATCGGACGATCGCCTTGATGGGAGCTTCGAAGGTCATATCGCGGTCGCGACATTCCTGCAACGAATACTTGGGTTCGCCCAACGTGAAACTCACCAGTTCAATAAAATTGGAACCCGTGAAGTCATAGATGGGACTAAAAGTCTTGAAGAGTTCCGGAAGACCCTCTTCCAAAAACCATCGATAGGAGTTAAGCTGGAGTTCGATAAGGTTCGGAACGTCAAGCTGACGTCCAATCCGCTTCGCGGAGGGCTGGATGACTCTCATGGATATCTTTCGCGAAAGTGTGAGGACACATTTAGGCGAACATGCATATTACCCGGGATCTCTCGCCGACGGTCAAGATATCCCGAATAAAAGCCGGTTAAATTTTCGAGCCAAAAAACGTGCGGAAAAGCTCAATAAATGGAGGAAGATGCGCTGTCGGCAGCCGGGGCGGGAGGCATAGCGGCAAAACCTGGGCTGACAGGATTGTTAGCCGGGCGAGAAAGGTTGTCGATCGCGATGGCCTGCTGATGTACCAACGATTTCAGTTCCATCACCTCTCTTCGAAGCGCGTTTAGTTCTTCAGAAGTCAACTGAGAATTGCCCTGAGCCCGCTGTGCGAACATCGAGGCCATTTTTTGCTGGTGGGAGGTTAGAATCGCCACGATCGGAATACATAGGGCCGCGAACGGGATCATCAATGCAAGGACGCCTTCGCTAATCATCTTTTCGTTCCTGGGTTGTCGTCAATCAAGTTTCGCTACCGGGTTGCTACCGATTCAAAGTTGACGTGTGATCGGTCATTTTTGCCGTTCCAACAGACAC
Source organism: Fimbriimonadaceae bacterium (assembly GCA_947447315.1). Classification (GTDB taxonomy): domain Bacteria; phylum Armatimonadota; class Fimbriimonadia; order Fimbriimonadales; family Fimbriimonadaceae; genus Fimbriimonas. The sequence goes on along the minus strand of CANFJD010000052.1, from coordinate 10,626 downwards.
GTTTAGGGTCGATTTTGCGACCAACTGAGTGAGGTTATCCGTGACAATTGTCTGCTGATGAACCAGTTGCTTCAGTTCGTTCACTTCGTGGCGCAATGCGTCTATCTCGGCTGGATTCTGCCCCTGGTTCCGACCATGAATGATCGCGGCCATCTTCTGTTGATGGCTGGTGAGGACCGCAACGATGGGTAAGCCAAATATGAGGGCGACGGCAACTAAGCCTGGATCGATGGGCGGCACGCAACAAGTATAGGACAGCTGATTCTAAGAACCCAAGCTCGTTCGGACTTTGGGCCCTTGGAAAACCAAAGTTTAAGTTCTCCGTGGGTTTAAACGCCTTGCCGAAGCCTAGCGATGCACCGACAGACGTCTATTGTTCCCTCATAGATCGCACGTCCCACAATCACTCCTTCGGGCGGCGGAACGAGGGCGATTAATCCGTCAAAGTCTTCTTCCCGGCCGATTCCGCCGGATGCAATTACCGGAGAAGTGGTGTTAGCCATCATCTCCGCGACAAATGATGGGTTGGGGCCGGTAAGGGTTCCGTCGGTAGCAATGTCAGTGACGATAAATCTTTGGCAACCACGCAAAGTCATTTCACGCACAAGACTGGCGGCCGAGATTTGCGAGGTATCGAGCCAGCCCTCGGTGGCAACCATCCCGTCGCGAGCGTCAACTCCGGCGACAATTTGACTTCCTACCTCCTCAAATGCGGCCCTTGCCATGGCAGGATTTTTCAGCAGGACGCTCCCAAGTACAACCCGAAGAACTCCTAAATCTAAAACCTGGCGAACGTGATCGAGGGTTCTGAGGCCACCGCCAATTTCAATTTTTGCACGTGGCACTTGAGCCATAGCACGAACAACTTGTTGATTGACTGGCTTCCCTTCTCTTGCGCCATCGAGGTCTACGACATGGATAACCGTTGCTCCGGCGTCAACAAATTGACGAACGACATCAACCGGATCAAGATCGTAAACCGTCTCTTGCTCGTAGTCTCCGTGCAACAGGCGGACCGTTCTCCCGCCGCGAATATCAATGGCAGGAATCAGTTCCAAGCGAGGAAATTCTCCAATATCTTCAGCCCAACCCGACCACTTTTCTCCGGGTGAAATTGAGTGCCCCAAACGTTTTCCCGCCTCAGGGCGGCGCAAAACGTAATCCCGTAATCGGCAGTGGCAACCACCATAGAAGAATCGGAGCATTCGCAGTAAAGCGAGTGGACGAAATAGACGCATTCGCTGGCACCCACATCCCTTCCCAATTCACTGTTTTCGACGAACTTAACCTCGGTCCATCCCATATGGGGCACCTTCAGTCCGGCAGACTTTGGGAGGTACTTCACCCATCCGGATACGAGGCCAAGGCCAGCCGTCTGCCCATGCTCATCACTGCCATCCATCAGCAATTGTTGCCCGAGACAGATACCGAGAATAGGACGGCCCGAGGCGACAAAATCGCGGATCTCGTCAGCTAGGGGACTAATCGCGCGCATCGCAGCGCCAAATGCTCCGACGCCAGGAATGATGAGTCGATCAGCGTCTCCGATTCGGGGTGATATCTCTGCGTTGTAACCCAGGTGTCGAACTGCCTTCTCGACGGAGTTGAGATTGTTCACTCCGTAGTCTAGGATACGGGTAACGGATCCAGTGCTCACGCGCTGTTATTAATCCCGCGTTCCTTTCGTGCTGGCACCCTTGGGCCGCTCCGTGGTTCGAGTAGCAGCATGGATAGCCTGCCCGAAGCCCTTAAAAATGGCCTCGGATACGTGGTGATCATTGAGACCAGCGATTTTGTGAATATGAACGGAAATGCCACTGTGGGTAGAAAATGCTCGGAAGAACTCACGAATGCATTCCGTACTGAGATCGCCAAGTTTCTCGCGCTTCCAATCCACGTTAAACGTGAGCATGCCTCGACCGGAAATATCCAGCGCTACCAGGACAAGTGCTTCATCCATTACAGTGTGGTTACTGGCGTAGCGAGCAATATTGTGATCATCCGATAACGCTCGAGCGAGGGCCTGCCCCATTACGATGCCGCAATCCTCTACCGAATGATGGTCGTCGACCTTCAGGTCGCCTTCACACGTCAGGCCAAGATCAAAATGACCGTGGAAAGCCATAAGTTGGATCATATGATCGAGAAAGCCCACTCCAGTGTTGACGTCTTGGCGTCGACCTCCGTCGAGATCAAGCACCACATCAACGCGGGTTTCCGATGATTCCCGAGTCACTTCCGCAAATCTCACGCCGGGGGTGGACTTAGCCATCCTAAAGAATGTACCGCCTGGGCCCACACCGTGAACCTGACAAAAACAAAATTTGGGCTAACTTTGAGTCAGGTGCCCTCTTTCGAAGGCACCTTGGACAGGAGGTACTTGCGCGCCGACTCCGCTCAACTCCACGAACAACGCTGTTCGATTCTAAATCAAGTTTCTGCCGTCGACACAATCTGGGTGCCTGCAATCGTACATCCGCTTTACCAAGTCGTCGTTGACTCGCTGAAAACCTTTCGGAATCCAGTCACGGTTTCACTCTGCACGCCTACGAGGTTAGCTGTCGGATTCGGGTCGAGAGCTGACCCTAGAAAGGTTCCCCTTTCATTCACCCCTATGTTACGGTTCCCCCGCTCTCCTTGCGGAGACTCGGCGCCTGCACTACCGAAAACTAACTTACCCGGCATCTTGACCTTTTGCAAGCGGTCGATCAGAGTAGCGCCGAGCGAAGTCGTCCAGATAGCGCAACATTGGCTTCAACTGCGTGTCTAGTTCTGTTCGAGACCGGTATCCTGATGGGGATGGCGATTCTCGTAGGCCGCGACACGCGGGTGATTGTATGCGGCATGACCGGCAAAGAAGGCAGCTTCCACACGGAGCAAATGATCGCGTACGGAACCAAGGTGGTAGGTGGCGTAACCCCCGGCAAAGGCGGCACCACACACCTAGGGCTTCCAGTCTTTGATTCCGTAGCCGATGCTCAGGCAGCAACGCAAGCAGACGCGGCCATCATTTTTGTGCCGGGTCCGTTCGCGGCTGACTCGGTGCTGGAGAGCGAAGCCGCCGGCATCAAGTTCATCACGTGCATCAGCGATTGGTTGCCAATCCACGATGAAATTCGGATGGTAAACCGCATTCGTGACAATGGGACTTCGCGACTGCTGGGGCCAAACTGTGCAGGAATCATTACACCGGGCGAATGCAAGATGGGCATCATGCCCGGCCACATTTTCACGCCTGGACCGATCGGAATGGTGTCTCGTTCGGGAACCCTTACCTATGAAATCGTGAATGAGATGACCAACAACGGACTTGGACAAACCACCTGCGTTGGTATCGGTGGCGATCCTCTGCCGGGAACGCGATTTATAGAAGTGATGGAGATGTTCGAGGCTGATCCGGCAACTAAGGCGGTTGTTATGGTCGGAGAAATCGGTGGAAGTGACGAAGAAACCGCATGCGAATTTATCAAAACGATGAAGAAGCCGGTGGTCGGTTTCATTAGCGGAAGAACGGCACCTCCCGGCAAACGCATGGGACACGCCGGCGCGATCATCAGCGGCAACACGGGTACTCCGCAGGGCAAAGTGGATGCACTTTTGGCAGCGGGAGCGCAGGTAGCCGACCGAACGATCGATGTTCCTGGCCTTCTCAAAGCAGCCCTGGGCTGAAGTATAGAGATTTGGATGAACGGGGTAGCTACATTCTTGTGGCTGCCCTTTTCCGTGGCGGCGATCGCTCCTTCGCGCGACATGGTCCGAATCCCTGAGATAATATTGACCAATGCTTGATCAGGCTCGATATTTCGACTACGCGGCCAGTACACCGGTAGATCCGCGAGTCTTGGCGGAGATGCAGCCATTCTTGGGCGTTGAGTTTTCAAACGCGCATAGCATTCACCAGTTTGGGCGACGCTCTCGCGCGGCGGTCGAGCAGGCTAGAGAGCGGGTAGCAATTGCGATCGGCGCGGAGGATCCTAGTCAAGTGATATTTACTAGCGGGGCAACCGAGGCATGCGCCCTGGCAATGAATTGCTCTGACGGGGCGTTCGTGAGTCCTTTCGAGCATTCGGCGGTAATGGAAATTGCACTCTCGCGCCGGTTGGGAATTTTTAATTGGGACGGCAAAACACTGTCCCGACCGGACCATCAGATCCACGATGGATTTAGTGCCGTAATGAGGGTGAACAACGTTACGGGCAGAACTCTTCATCATCCCGAGGGCGTCGCGATTAGATTTACCGACGCCACACAGGCGCTTGGAAAAGTTTCGCTGAATGTCAGCGAGGACGATTTAGCGGCGTTCAGTGCCCACAAAATTTATGGCCCTAAAGGAGTCGGTGCGCTTTACGCAAAGGATCCCACTGCTCTGAAGCCTATGCTGGTGGGCGGAGGACAGGAAAATGGCTTCCGCGGCGGTACTTTGAATGTGCCGGGAATTGTCGCGTTTGGACTGGCGGCAGAATTGGCAGCGGCGGAAACGGAACTCCGTAGCGATCAGGCCCGAGAGTTGCGTGCGATCGTTTTGGAACAGTTGGCGGAAACCCGGTCTTGGCGAGAAATCGCCCCTGGAGACGGCGTTGCGAATATTTTAGGGATAGCATTTATGGGAATCGAGGGCGAAACCATGGTTCTTGAATTGGATGCGGAAGGATTCGCCATCAGCGCAGGCCCCGCTTGCTCAAGCGGACTCGGCTTGGCTCTGCCACCAATCATGGCGGAAAATCTTCCGGACGGATATACGCGAGGGGCGATTCGGATTTCATTCGGCGTGTTTAACACGCACGATTCTGCTCGAGATCTCGGAAGAGCGCTGGCAAAAGCTGCCGTCAATTTGCGAAGACTTCGGTAGAGTGCGGCAACGAGCACAAAAAATTTTGAAAATAACCTTCAGGGCCAAATTTCATGCAACGGAATGGAACCTTGAAAGCGTCTTATTCTCTTGGACTTCCACCCGCATAGTCATGCGAGATGTTGCACGGCATTGAAAATCGTGCGACTGAACTCGACGTAGAGAAAAGTTTGACACAAACGCGTGGTAATGCTTAACATGGGGGCGCAGAAATGCGTAATACCTCTGTAGTAGCCCGCTGAAAGATTCATCGATGAAAATTGAGTCCTTAGCGAGCGAAAACGGCTGGGGTTTCGGTTTGTTCTTGAGAGCGGACAAACGAAAAGGAGTATTGGGACAGGATATGGCAACAGAAAACGGGATCGCGACGGCACCTCGACGCGGGCGAGCAATTACGGTTAGGACGCCGGGACGGAACCAATTTTTGGAAGCCGGCAGCACACCGGTGCTCGATGATCCGGCCGTTGAACCTGGCGATGAGGATCTGCTAGAGGTTGAGGCCGCCGAGGAAGAGGAAGAAGAGACTAAGCCGCATGGAGATGATTCTGAAGAACTGGAAATGTGGATGCGGCAGACGCGTCGCGCCCAGCTACTAACCCCTGAGCAAGAAGTTGACCTAGCGCGGAAGGTTCAGGCGGGTGATATGCAGGCGAAAAAGATTCTCATCGAGTCGAACTTACGACTGGTTGTGAGTATCGCCAAGAAATATAACGCCCGAGGTATTCCGCTTGCAGACTTGATCCAAGAAGGAAATCTTGGCCTTATCCGAGCCGTTGAAAAATTCGACTGGCGGAAAGGCTTCCGTTTTTCCACTTATGCCACCTGGTGGATTCGACGAGCTATTGCCCGCGCGATCATTAACCAAGGCCGTACGATTCGAATTCCAGTTTATGTAGCTGAGCTCATCAACAAGGTTGTGAAGACGGCATCGCGATTGCAGCAGGAATTGCAGCGAGAACCGACCGAAGAGGAAATCTCGAAAGAAGTCGGCCTCTCGATTGATCGCGTCCGCGAGATGATGCGAGTGGCAGTGGAGCCGATCTCGCTGGAGACTCCAGTCGGCGAAAAAGATAATAGTTCGATCGGTGACTTTGTCCCATCGAACAACATGCCGGATCCGGGCGGAGTTACTTTTTCTCTTATCCGTCGCGAAGAGATCGATGGAATTCTTGGCCGCCTCACCAGTCGAGAACGTGACGTCGTTCGGCTACGATTCGGTTTGGACGACGGAAAGCAGCGAACATTGGAAGAAGTTGGTAGCGAACTCAATGTAACACGCGAGCGCGTGCGACAAATTGAGTTGCGTGCCATGAAGAAGCTTCGCCATATCGGTCAGGAATTGACCGCCCAGGGCTTCACGATGACGCCCACACCGAACTAACCACTCAACATCGCGGGTTTTTGAATTATTTCTTCAGAAACCCGCCTCTGATCAGGACTACCTCTCAAGCCGGGCTTTAAGTTAGTTTCAGGAGAAGCCATCGAAGTTTCCAGCTGGCCCGAAGGAAGAATCTGTGTCTTGATTCGGTTACCTTATTCCCCTTCTCCATCTCCTGGAACAGGCATCTAAGTTCCAGAATAGCATCAGAACATCGCCTGTCTCGAGGATCATCCAGTTGGATTTGGGTGTACATCAAAAACAGGAAATCGTCGATTTAGCGAACGGTCCTTCTCGTGTTACACCAAGGTGTTGGCGGTCGGTGCCGTCGACAGCAATGACATTAAGGCGAGCTTCTCAAATTTCGGATCTTGGGTTGACATTGTGGCTCCCGGCGTAAACATCGCCAGCACATATCCTGGCAGCCAGTATGCTCGGCTAAACGGGACATCCATGACAATCCCCATCGTAGCCGGAAGCGCAGCACTGGTCTGGAAGTATTGGGGAACCGGAAACGGGACACCTTTTGTCTGAAGTGCGCTGACGCAGAAAGATAACTTTATCACCTGAGGAGGAGAATCCAAACCGCGGGTGAATCCATACAAGGCGATCGCTGCGCCTTAACCAAGAAATCTCACAGCTAAGCCCTCCCGCCACCTTCGGTGCCAGAAGGGCTTCATGATTACTTCTTGAGCAAGTCGCGGATTTCGGTGAGCAACAAGATATCGTCTGGCGTCACAACTGGCGCTGGATCCGAATCTACAGCCGGACGACGGACCTTGTTCGCTGCCTTCACCACGAGAAACACCGCGAAAGCAATGATTACGAACTGGATCACGGTATTCAATGCGTTACCGTAGGCCAGCACTGGCCCCAGCTTCTTAGCGTCCGCTAAGGCGAGACCAGGAGTGACTTTGCTGTCCAACGGCATATAGAGATTAGAGAAATCTACCTTGCCCAGAATGAGTCCGATGGGTGGCATGATGATATCGTCGACGAACGACGTGACGATCTTTCCGAAGGCGGCTCCGATGACTACACCCACGGCCAGATCTACAACATTTCCTTTTGCGGCAAACTCTTTAAATTCGGTCAGCAAACTCATCCCAAAGAATATAGCAGTTCAAGTATGTGAGATGGATAGAGGCTGGTCGAAGACGACATCCCATCCGCAGGTTCGCCATGCAATTAGTAATTCGTTCGCTAGACGGTGTTCATCCCAAGCTTGCACCGACCGCGCCGGAAAGTCGCCGAAAGCGGGTGAATTACGAATGAGGATGCTGGTTTGGATTAGCGCCGCGGACTCACACGTGTAGAGAGCGGCTCCTCCAATCTTTGTCCTTGTACCGGCGACACAAAGATCAAATCTTCCGGTGGTCGCAAAGCAATCGGGGCTGGTGCTACGGACACTTCCTTCTCGATCCGTACCCAGCCTTACCGGCAATCTGCACTGAGGTAATGCCTGCTGTAAGGGCGCCATCAGAGCGGCGTAGAGCGCGCGAAGCTGAAAATGGCCCAGGTCCCCGAGTGGTAGCGGCATCGCAACCGTGATCGTCAGGTCATCTCCGTGAAGAACGGCCCGTCCACCCGTAGGACGGACAACTTGGTGGGGAATCCCAGATATTTCGGCTTGATTTGCGCCAAGGGACACCCATTGACTCTCCCATCGATAGATCCGGATTGACGCCTTTCCTAATTTCGCGGACTCCAACATGGCGCGATCTCGCGCCATGTTGACAATGCCATCCTGGGGTCCGTCTTCCACCAGGAGAATTCGACGAGACATCTACGGCTTAGACTGCCGCCGAATATTTGACGTCAAGCTGCTTCACGGCCAGAGTTTCATCAAGGCGACCGACAACCGAAGTAGACGGAGCATCCTTAAGGACTTGCGGCGTTGTTTCCGCTTCTCGACAGATCGCGATCATCGCATCGCAAAACTCGTCCAGAGTTTCCTTGGTTTCGGTCTCCGTCGGTTCAATCATGAGGCATTCGGGAACAATGAGCGGGAAGTAGTTCGTGGGCGGATGGAAGCCGTAATCGATGAGTCGTTTGCTGATATCCAATGCGCGCACCCCAAACTCCTTCTTGTATCGCTCAGCGGTAAGGATGCACTCGTGCATGCAGGGCCGGTTGTGAGCCGGAGGCAAGACGTCCTTCAGGCGCGCTCGAACATAGTTGGCGTTTAGAACGGCGTACCGACTGATATCGGCCATATACTCACGGCCGAAGGCCATCAGATACGTGTAGGCTCGGACCTCCATGAGGAACTGACCGTAGAAGGCACTTACCCGACCGATCGACAGGGGTCGTTGATAGTCGGTAATGACGGTGTCGTTTTCTTGGCGAACGACAGGCACCGGCTGGTAGGGAGCAAGATGGGCCTGGAGGCCAATGGCGCCGCAGCCAGGACCGCCGCCACCGTGCGGGGTGCTGAATGTCTTGTGCAGGTTCAAATGCATGCAGTCGAAACCGTGATCCCCGGGTCGAGTGGTGCCAACCATAGCGTTCATATTGGCTCCATCGCAGAACACTTGGCCACCAACCTCGTGAACCATCTGGCAGATCCTTTCTATATTCGGTTCGAACAATCCAAGCGTCGAAGGATTGGTGAGCATAAGGGCGGCCACAGCTTTACCGTTATCACCCTCGAGAGCTTTCTCCAGAGCCGCAATGTCGGTATTGCCGTCGCGGTCAGTGGGGATGGATTTGACGTCGTAGCCGCATCGGGCAGCAGAGGCGGGGTTAGTTCCGTGGGCCGAGTCGGGCACTAGGACGACCTTTCGGGCAGTGTCGCCGCGATTGTCGTGATATGCCTTGATCAGCATCAGACAGGTCATTTCGCCGTGCGCTCCAGCGAGGGGCTGCAGTGTGATATGACTGAAGCCGGTGACCTCTTGTAGGATGGTCTGGACGCCGTACAACAGCTCTAGCGCACCAGGGATGGTAGAGGTTGGCTGAAGCGGGTGAAGGTTTGCGAATCCCGGGTACCTGGCCGTGACTTCGTTTACCTTCGGGTTATATTTCATGGTGCACGAACCGAGAGGATAGAACCCAGTTTCAATGCCGTAATTGATCTGGCTCAAATTTGTGAAGTGCCGGAGTAGATCTAATTCGCCAACTTCCGGAAATTTAAGATCTTGCCGGACTGGTCCAATGGTTGCTTCCAAATCCAAGTTCGGAGTGTCGCAAACCGGGATGTTGCATCCTATCCGTCCAGGTCGCGACTTTTCAAAAATCAGCTTAGGCTCGGGAATCAATTTCGTGGGCATTCTATGACCCGAGTTTACCGTCGCGCGCTTCGACCGGGCTCAAAACTCAAGCCCTATTCGGCCAGGAATCCGGATTAACGGTCAGCGTTGCCTGCGTGATATTGCGGAACTTTGTGGGTTGACTACTTAATGCCTGCGAAGTGTTGCAGAATGGAACCTGTGCCACATTTTTTCCGGTTACCATTTATTTCTTTTTCGTGTTTGGCGCTTGCGGTCGCTCTTGCTGGATGCGCCGGTTCTGGCGGTAGTGCCTCCATGGAGGGACGCATCGCAGCGATGCAAGCGGCCGACGGCGGCTCGCTTCGTTGCGGAACCCCCGAGCCGACTCAGGCGCAACTGGTTCAAGATGCGGCAGTTATGGCTGGTCTCATCCGGACCAAGTCGGCTCCCGTAGTCGTACCGGTTTACTGGCACGTGATTAGAAGTGGCACTGCCGTCTCCCAGGGCAACATCACTGACGCGGCGATCGCCAGCCAGATCGATGTACTAAACAAGGCCAATAATGGTTCCACTGGCGGCGCCAACACGCAGATTACGTTCAAGTTGATGTCCACCGACCGTACAACCAACTCAACTTGGTTCACCGCATCCCCGGGCACGACGGCCGAGACGCAAATGAAGAACGCGCTTCGCCTGGGAGCCAAGAACGCCCTCAACATCTACTCATCCAACCCTGGCGGAGGTCTTTTGGGATGGGCTACGTTCCCTTCCAGTTATCAGTCGAATCCTAAGGCCGATGGAGTTGTAATCTTGTTCTCGTCAACTCCCGGTGGCAGCGCAGTTCCCTACAACCTGGGTGATACGGCTACCCACGAAGTTGGTCACTGGCTGGGCCTCTACCACACCTTCCAGGGCGGCTGTGCGGCTTCCGCAACTGCCGGCGGCGACATGGTTTCGGATACTCCGGCCGAGAAGAGTGCCGCTTTCGGGTGTCCGAATGCTCGAGACACCTGCACGGGTGCCAGTTTCCCTGGATTCGACCCGATCAACAACTTCATGGATTACTCCGACGACGCTTGCATGTACAAATTCAGTGCTGGTCAGGCTACTCGTATTACTGCTCAGTGGGCAGCCTACCGACAGTAAGTCTGGCGAAGTACAAAGAAGCGGTCCAGCCTCGGGGAGGG
>CANFJD010000051.1 GCA_947447315.1 Fimbriimonadaceae bacterium | reverse complement strand
TGGGGCAGGAAATCTTGATGCGCATGCACAGTCGCGGGCATACGAACCGGACCTGGGTCGGCTTAGTGGCCGATCGACCGATGCCCATCGGCAGCACCGTTTCCCACTTGCGTCGGGAAGATGCGGGGACCATCACCAGCTACGCTTATTCTCCGGACTTTGGCCCGATCGCCGCTGCCATTCTGCGAAATGAAGCCGCGTTTGACCGCGAAACCGTCCGCGTGAACACGCCGGATGGCCCGGTAGAGGCGGAGGTGCGGCCAATGCCTCTCCTCCGGTTCGAGTAAATCAGCCGCCGCGACGCCTGGCTTTTGCTGCTGCCCAATGTTCTGTGGGCTCCGGTCAACGTAATTCTCACGCTCGCCCTTCGCGGCGGATTCAGCCCGGTAGCCCTCGCCGGTACGCGATGGACTAGTTTTGCCGTCCTGCTCGGGCTAGCCCTGACGCTGCCACCATACCGACGCCTGATGGCCGCAGTGTGGCCCACCCGGACGGATACGGTTCGCCTCATTGCCTACGGCTTCTGCTTTTTCGGTCCCGCCCACGCCATCTACTACTTTGCCCTATCCAAAACTTCCAGCTTTGAAGGGACGATCTTGGGCACGACCTCCCCGCTGTGGGTCACGGCGCTCGCCCTGATTTTCCTTCGGGAATTCCCCACCCGTCTGAGGATGGCGGGGATCGCAGTCGGAACCGTCGGGGCCTACATTGTGAGCGTTGGGTGGAACACGCCCCGGCTTGATGCGGGGCACTCGTTCGGAAACCTAATGTATTTAGGGGCGGTAATTCTGGAATGCGTAGCCGGCGTTCTCAGCATTGGCATCGCTCGCCGGAGCAGCGGCATCACCGCGCTTTGGTACCAAGTCGCCGGGGCCGCCGGATTCCTCTGCCTAGCCCCGTTCATCGCGCCCGCAACATTTCCGGTCACTTTCCCCTCCCTCACTGCCTCCTCTGCGGTGGCCTTCGGGTGCCTCGCCTATCTGATCCTGATCGCCGGTTTCATTAACTTTGGCATCTGGTACCGCCTGGCGGAGCGGGTACCCATCTCTTTGCTGGCCCTCAGCCTTCTCTTGCAACCTCCGATTGCGGCCGTGTTTGGCGTGCTGGTGCTTCACGAGAAATTCTCTCCCGAAGTCCTCGCCGGAACAACGCTCATCCTCCTCGGACTAGCGATTGGAACGCTAAAAGGAAAACTGAAGAACTCCGCAGACTCTATCTCCAATCCTTGAGTCTCTTCTCCAAAGGACCCGTCATATTTTGGCTACCGGCATACAATGCCGGTCGTGTTAATTGCACGCGGTCTTAAAAAGGCCTACGGAGATCATGTCGCGGTAAACGATGTCTCCATTGAAATCAGTCGTGGAGAATCCTTCGGCCTTTTGGGACCGAACGGCGCAGGGAAAAGCACCACCATCTCCATGATCGTTGGCGGACTCGCCCCCGATGCCGGTACCGTCACCATCGATGGCATCCCGATTAGCCAGCCCAGCGCCAAACAAAAAATCGGCTACGTTCCCCAAGAACTCGCACTTTACGACGAGATTTCCGCTCGCGATAATCTCCGTTTCTTTGGTGCCCTTTATGGTGTGAGCGACTTCGATGACGCGCTTCGCATCGTTGGACTCGCCGAACGCCAGCGAGACCGGGTGGGCACCTCCTCTGGTGGAATGAAGCGGCGACTCAATATTGCCGTTGCCCTGCTTCACCGCCCCGAGCTGATCATCCTGGACGAGCCGACGGTGGGAGTCGATCCCCAGAGCCGCAACGCTATCTTCGACGCGCTGGAGTCCCTGCGATCGCAGGGACTCACCATTCTCTACACCACTCACTACATGGAAGAAGTCGAACGGCTCTGCTCTCGCATCGCCGTGATGGACCACGGACAGATTGTCGCCCAAGGCACCTTGAACGATCTCAAAAATTCTCAAGGAGTGCACAACGGAGTGAGCATTCAACTGCAATCCGACTTACCAGTCGCGAATCTGCCGGCCAATGTCACTCAAGACGGCGTGACGTTGCGCGTGAGCGGCGCCCCTGATCCCGCGCAATTAAGTCAGATACTAACGCTCTTACACATCCAAAATCGCGAGATCGTCAGCATTAACACCGAATCCACCGACTTGGAAGACGTCTTCCTCCAACTCACCGGCCGTGCCCTCCGCGACTAGACCGTCCCTATGCTCAAACCCATTTTAGAATTCATCCGCAAGGACTTGCTGATTTTCGCGTCCGATCGCCGGGCGATGATGATCTCCTTTGCCGTCCCCGTGGTCATCGCCAGCTTCCTCGCCAGCATTACCGGCGGTGGCGAGAGTAGCAGTACAAATCGGGCCCTTCACGTGCCGCTGTTAGTCGTGAACGAGGACTCGGCCCCGGTCACCAAGCAGATCATTGCCGACCTCGGCAAAGATCCCTCGGTGAAGGTCATCGAAACCACCGCCGCCGATGCCGCGAAACAGATCAAGTCTGGAAAATCTGCATACGCCATCACGTTTCCGAAAGGCTTCGGCGACGCCGCCAGCAAGGCCCTCATGGGCGGAACGCGCCCCGAACTTCCCAGCCTCTCCGATCCCAGTCGCGAAATGGAGATCGGTATTCTGCGCGGCGTAGTCATTCAAACCACGGTACGCAATCTCAGCCGATCCGTGTTCGGCGCTTCGCCCGGCGGTGGACAACTGCCCTTTACCGAAGCCAAAAGCTCGCCAGTTTCCACCGATTCCCAAAAGTGGAGCGGTAAGAGCCATGCATTTGCCGGCATGGCGGTTCAAGGGGTCCTGTTTCTAAGTATCGAAGCCGCGATGGGACTGATGCGGGAGCGGAAGCAGGGAATCTGGAAGCGGCTGCGCAGCAGTCCCGTCTCCCCGGGCACATTGCTCATCGGGCGGTGGTTCAGCAGTGCCATCCGCGCACTCGCCATCCTCACCGTCGTTTGGGGAGTCGGAATGCTCGCCTTTCAGATTCGGGTTCAAGGAAGCGGAATCGGCTTCGCCCTGATCTGCCTCAGCACTGCGCTGATGGCGGGCGGATTTGGGTTGTTTATTGCCGCCCTCGGCAAGACCGAACAGCAAAGTCGAGGCTTGGCCACCCTCGCCGTGCTCGCGCTGTCTATGCTCGGCGGAGCCTGGTTCCCGTCGTTCCTGATGCCGGAATGGGTGCAGAAGACGACCCTCATCATGCCAAGTCGATGGGCGATCGACGGCTTCGATGCCATGACTTGGCGCGGCAACGACCTCGCCGCCGCGCTGCCGATTACGGGCGTTCTGCTCCTCTTCGCCGTCCTGTTCACGGCCGTCGCCATTCCCCGCTTCCGGCTGGAGTCGGAGTAGCGGCGGCCAAAAGTCCCCTTGAAACCCGCTGATTCCCGCGATAGTCCCGATGCCGCTCCGGGCTCATCGCATCCTATTAGCGGGAGGAACAAGATCACTCGTGAACCAGCAAATTGATCGGAATTGGGAAATGCATTTGGCGGCCCGCGCGGCCCAGGGCGATGCGGTGGCGTTCGACCTCATCATCGACGCTTACCGACCGATCCTCACCCGCCAGGCCATGCGGATGCTGCACAACGTTGATGACGCCTACGACGCCGTTCAAGAAACAATCGTTAAGGCTTATCGCGCCCTGCCCGAGTTTTCCGCCGACCGCCCGATCCGTCCCTGGTTGTCTCGCATCTGCAGTAACGCCTGCATCGACGTTACTCGCCAACGCCGCCACCGCAACGAGTGCATTGATGACTTTGAGTTCGGTTTGATCGATGAGAATTCGGCCTGCGACGAGCTAGGCGACGCCCGAATTCGCCGCCGCCAGTTGATGGTAGCCGTCGCCCAATTGCCCCGTCGCTACCGCGACATCATCCTGATGCGTCACTTCCGCCAGATGGAAGTGCTAGAAATCGCCGCCGCATTGAACGAGCCCGAAGGCACGGTAAAAAGCCTCCTTTTCCGCGCCCGCACCAAACTGCGCAAAGAACTAGAACCCACATTCGCGTAAGAACAAAGGACCGCCTCAGTCCACTGAGGCGAAGGTGACTTGACGCGACGAAAAGAACAAGTTGTGCGAACAAACCCCAAGCTGCGGCAAGAGCTGGAACCCAAGATCGCGTAGGTCCGGCGGACCGCCTCAGTCCACTGAGGCGACCTGCTTGTCTCGGTGACTTATTGCCGCCACATCTTACGCATCACATTTCAAACTTTCTAACCTTCTGAAACACCAACCACAGCCACCACGCCGTAAGGAGAGGCACACTGACCAGGGCAATGTTTGCGAAGACGGCTTCCGCCGCTAGATACCTTCCCAAATTGCGTCCTTTTCCCACCGTAAAGGGGGTCAATAACTCGGTGGTGAGGACAGCAAACGCGAAAGAATGAATCCCAACCCGCCAGCTAAATAATGGCTTTCCGGAGGGTCGCGAAAGGACGAACCAGCCCCCAAGTACATACAGCCAAACTTGACCCAGAGGCTCGAAAATTCCGGTGAACAGAAACCGAGTGGAACGATCCAGTTGGCCCAAGTCAACAATCATCCCTTTGCCGAGCGCCAATATGATCAGCGCAGTCAGGATACAAACACCGTAACCAACTGCCGTGCGACCTTGCATTCTTCTCCTTCCCATGCGAATACTACCAAAGTAGTCAAATCCAATGACAAAGTTAGGCTAATCTCATCATCGCGATTGGAAAACCATGTGCAATACGATTTACCTTTCCACTACAAGTAACCAGGATCTCTCTGCCTTGTCGGGAAGCTTCTTTCAAATCGCGCAGCCAACGACTGAAGAACTGGAGTTCGCTCGCGAATACCTTCGGTACCCGCATGTTTGGTCTTTACTGGGTCCCCATGGTGACTGCAGTTGCCACTTTCGTCATCTTATGGTGGAATCCTCCAGCCTTGGTTTTGGCGGCCGAGAAGATTGGTTTGGCGAGGACGACGATGATGTGAACGCCACGCAAGCGGTTTACGACACGTTCAAAATTCTGGTCGACAGCGGGGAGAAGATCGACCTCATCGACGGCTGGAATCACGAAATGACGGATGACTGGGAATCCATCGATGTAAGCCTCGCCGAAGTAACCAGAGACACCTTCCGTTTCTTCGAAGATTTCCGGTTTGAGTTAACCGTCTAAAGACTTACTTACGCCTCGACTGGATTTCGGCTACCACATCCGAAACCAGCCGACCGGCCCGATCCACCTCTTCTGCCGTGGAATTCCAACCGGTGCTGAATCGAACGCCCTCCCGGGCCTCTGCCTCGGAGTAGCCCGCCGCGAGCAGAACGTGACTGGCTTCCAGAGAACCGCTGGAGCAGGCCGCTCCGGCACTGGCCGAAATGCCCTCTCGATCGAGCCGAATCAGCAGCGATTCTGCCTGCACTCCGGGAAACCGAACGTGAAAGATACCGGGCAATCGATCACTCGTCACGGTCGGAACTCCGCCTGGTAAATCCAGATGTAACTTCGGATTCACAAAGTCGAACGGAACCGCCCCGAAGCCCGCGATATTGGCCGTGTTCTCCGTCCCCCCGCGAACTTCCCGCTCCTGACCGCCGCCGGTGACCAGCGGCTTCAGCTTAATCCCCGCCCGAAAGCCGATGGCTCCCACCCCCTTTGGTCCGCCCAACTTATGGGCGGAAACCGTCGCGATATCCACCGCCGAAGGAATCGGTAGCTTTCCGAATGTCTGCACGCAATCGGCGTGATAAGCCGCGCCAGCGGCGTGAACTCGCTCCGCCCAAGCGGCCGCATCATTGATGGCGCCGGTTTCATTATTCGCATGCATCACGCTCACCAAGGCTGCGTCGGTTAAGTCAACAAACTCGGGCCGACCCTCGCGATCGACGGGAATCAGCTCCACCGAAAAACCCAGTCGCCGTAGCATTGGGGCCGTTTCCAGTACGCAGTGATGCTCCGAAGCTCCCAGCAAAATCCTCCGCCGCGGACCCTCGTATCCCAGGGCAAACCCAATGATTGCCAAATTCGCCGCCTCGGTGCCGCCCGACGTGAAAAGCGTCTCAGCGAACTCAAAGCCCATTGCCCGGGAAACCCGCTCCCGCGCGATATCAATCGCCTGCCGGGCCGCTCGACCTTCCGCGTGCTGACTGGAAGCATTCCCGCTATCTAGCCACGGCAGCATCGCCTCCCGCACCTCGGGCCGCAGCGGACTCGTAGCCGCGTGGTCCAGGTAGATTCGGTTCATAGTGTTCTAGGTACCCTAAACGTTCCGCCCGGGTGGTGAAATGGTAGACACAGGGGACTTAAAATCCCTTGCTTCAAAAAAGCGTGGGGGTTCGAGTCCCCCCCCGGGCACCCCAGCTCCTTTTTAACCGCTCCAAAAGCCCCAGCTCGGAACGCACGATAACTTTTTCGCGTTTCTGTAGTCATGAATGCTTTGAGGACGGGCATGTTGCTCGCCACCATCGGCGCTCTCGCCGTAGCCATCGGCGGATACTTTTTCGGATTCCAGGGTGCGATCATCGGCCTGGTCGCTGCCTTCGGATTCCAGGCGCTCGGCTATTTTAGCGGCGCGAAAATGGCGCTCAAGTTTGCCCGAGCGGAACCGTTGCGTCCCGGCGCCCTGCCTTGGCTGGAAGACGCCTGCGCCCAGCTAAGCCACAAGGCTGGCATCCCGACTCCTCCCATCTACATTTCACCCGATCCTCAGCCTAATGCCTTCGCGGCGGGTCGAGATCCCAAGAATGCGGTGGTCTGTTTCAACGAAGGGCTCATCAGCCTGATGCCTCGCGACGAAGTGATCGCAGTTTTGGCCCACGAGCTGGCCCACATCAAGAATCGGGACACTCTCACCATGACCATTGCCGCCGCCATGGCCACGTTCATTAGCTTTCTTGCTAACATTGCATGGCTCATTCCTCGCGGCGATAATGAGGAGCGCAACCCCATGGTGGACCTGGCCTTCATGATCGTGGCTCCTATATCGGCCACGTTCATTCAACTTGCTATTAGCCGTACCCGCGAGTTCGCTGCCGACCGCATGGCCGCGGAACTCATGGGAACGCCAAAGCCAATGATGAGTGCGCTCCGTCACCTGGAATCGGGCACGCAGCGAATCGTAAGCCCGACCGCCGAGCCCAGCACCGCCCACATGTACATTGCCTCTCCCTTCGCCGGGGGCGGCCTGATGAAGCTGTTCCAAACTCACCCGCCCATCGAAGATCGGGTGAAGGCTCTCAGCACCCTGTAGGGTTATCCGGGAAAGGTGGACCGAAGGTAGGCGGCAAACTCCTCAAGTTTTGCCGCCCCTTCTTCTTCACTCTGGCGCGAGACGCTGTAGGTTACGTAGGGTTCCATCGATTCCAATCCGACGAATCGCTGAATCCGCCGTATTGGAGCAAGGGCTTCCGCCACCGGATCATCCGTCGGGTCTTCCCGCCGCGGACCGCCGGTCGTCATCGAAATCAGACCCCGCTTCCCTTGCAAAACGCCGGTTTCGTAGACCTTGCCGCCACCATAGAACACTCCGTAGGCAAATACGCGATCTACGTACCCCTTCAGCACCGCCGGTAAACCAAACCACCAAAGCGGAAACTGCCAAATGATGAGATCGGCGGCTTTGATCCGATCCATTTCGCGGTTCAGCGTAGCCACAAAACCTTGATTCTCCGCCGCAAAAAGCTCCTCTCGCTGCTGAAAATACCGGTCGGAATTGTCGGCTCCCACAAAGTTTCGGCGATCGCTCGATGCCTCAAACTCCATGGCGTAGAGATCTGTGGTCACTACGTGATGCCCCAATTCCGACAGCGTTTCCTCGGCCACCCGCGCCATTGCGGAATTAAAGCTCCGGCCTTCCGGATGCGCCAACACGATCAATACGTTCATCTCGTCAAAACTCTACCGCGAGTCCTCCACCTATCACTTAGCCGAGGTACGAATAGGGCCCCGGCAGAGGAACCTCTGCGCCCAGCGCGCGGGCTGCATCCAGTGCCCAATGCGGATTCTTCAGATACTGCCGACCGATCAAAACCAGGTCTGCTTCCCTATTCGCCAGGATCGCGTTTGCCTGACCGAATTCCGTAATGGCTCCGACTGCCGCCGTGGCAATGTTTGCCTGTTTGCGCACCGCGGCCGCGAAAGCAACTTGATAACTCGGTCCGTAAGGAATCTGGGCGTCGGGAGTCGCCCCGCCACTGCTGCAATCCACCAGGTCCACTCCCACGATTTTCAGCACTCGCGCCAACCGCACCGAATCCTCAATCGTCCACCCGCCGTCAACCCAGTCCGAAGCGCTGATTCGCACCGCCAGGATGCCGGAAACGATGGGCCGAAGCTCCTCGGCGATTTCTACCAAAAGCCGCGTTCTGCCCTCGAAACTTCCGCCGTACTCATCCGTCCTAGTGTTCGACAGTGGCGAATAGAACTGGTGCAAGAGGTATCCGTGCGCGCCGTGAATTTCGACGAACTTGAATCCGGCCGCCTCCGAAAGTCGCGCCGCATCCACAAACTGTTGCTTCACCTCGGCGATGTCATCCAGCGTCATCGCCGCCGGCGTCGTCATGCCCGGCTTAAATGGCTCGGCCACGGGTCCGATATTCGACCACCCTCCCGAGTGCGCTGTGTCCTTGAAGTAAGGACGCATCGTTCCCGCTTTCCGCCCCGCATGGGCCAATTGGATTCCCATGACCGCACCTTGCGAGACGCCGAATGCAACGATATCCTTCCATGCCGCCGCCTGCTCATTGCTCCAAATCCCGGCGTCGTTCCCGGTGATGCGACCGACGGGCGCCACCGCTGATGCCTCCGCCACTACCAATCCCGCCCCTCCCGCTGCGCGCGCACCCAGGTGGACCATATGCCAATCCGTAGGCACGCCATCCGGCTCGCACGCATACATGCACATCGGCGAAACGCCAATTCGGTTCCGTAACGTGACTCCATGAAGAGTCAGGGGCTCAAAGAGAGAGATCATGCAAATAGTCTAGCCAGATCGAATGCCATGTAAACTCGATCCATGCGGCTTTTTGTGACGGGGTTTGGGCCCTTTGGCAATGTTGCCGATAACCCGAGTGGGTGGCTGGCTGAGCAATCGGGACTTCCCCACGCAATCCTCCCCGTCTCTTGGTCCGCAGTGGACCAGTTCCTACAAACCTTCCCGACGACCGACTACGATGCCCTCCTGCTAATGGGGGTGGCTGCGTCCCGCACCGACCTGACGCCCGAACTCTTCGCTTGGAACATCATCGGTCCGAATCCTGACGTTGACGGCGTCAAACGCCCGGGCTTCATCGACCCCGAGGGTCCCGATCGCCTGCCTGCCACTCTCTGGACCGCCGATCAGGTGGCCGATTGGGACGCCACTGGCGTCACTTCATTCAGCCTTCACCCGGGCACCTACCTCTGCAACTACAGCTTCTATCGTGCCCTGCAGTGGCTGCCATCCATTCGCACCGGATTTCTCCACGTCCCGGGTGACGACCACCTGGACCGACCAACGCAATTGTCTCGCCTACAGACCATAATTGGTTCGCTCTAGCCGAAAATGCCCCGCGTCACCGTCCTCCTCACCTGCTACAACCACCTGGATTATCTCCCGGCGGCGCTCGATTCGGTGCGTGCCCAAACCTACCGCGATTTCGAGATCATTGCCCTCGACGATGGTTCGACGGATGGTACGCGAGACTATTTGGCCCAGCAGACCAATATCCAAGTCGTTTTCAACCCCGTAAATCTCGGCACTTACGGGACTCTCAACGTTGGCCTGAATCGCGCGAACGGCGAGTACGTGGCCGTCTTGAATGACGACGATTTGTGGGCTCCCGACAAGCTGGCGCGGCAAGTGGAACTGCTCGACACCCACCCGTCAGTAGGCCTGTGCCACACCGGCGGATATTTCATCAATGGGGCCGGCGACCGCACCGAAGGCAATCCCCTCGGCTTTGCGTGGCCGACCTTCACCACTGGCCCGGGCCTGTTTTACTTAGTCTTCGAGAACAAAATTATCGCGAGCGCTGCCCTCGCGCGCACCGCCCTCCTGCGGGATCTGGGCGGGTTCAACGAACACTACTTTGGTAGCGGCGACTGGGAAATGTGGTGGCGAGTAGCCGAAGTCAGCGATCTGGGGTTTGTTCCCGAAGAGCTCACCGCCTACCGGGTCCACGGCGCCAATGCCAGCCACAAACTCGAGAAAATCTGGCGGGACGATGAGCACCTGAGAGAGTTTTTTGTAGAACGAATCAACATGGCTAACTTCGGGAGGGACACCGGCGAAGCCCACGGTTTCAACTGGGCCGCCCTCGGCACCGTGAAAATGCTGAACGGCAAAACGGTCGAAGCCCGCGCCGCATACCGCTCCTCGATGCATTATCAGCCGCTTCGCTGGAAAACCTACGCCCGGTACCTCCTTACGTTTGCTGGCCGGCACACTTTCCGTAAGTTTCTCTAATATTTCCGCCCGGCGGGATACAGCAATAGAGTTCCTATCTGGCGATAACCAAGACCGGGATACAGCGCGGCTCCCGCGTGAGACGCCAGCAAAACGCTCTTTTGAAATCCTCTTTCACGGTCGTCAAACAGCATCGTCGTCATCAGCTGCGTCCCCAATCCCTGCCGCCGGTACTCGGGCCGGACGAACAAATCACTCACCCAGGTGGTTGCGTCATCGCAACGAATGCTTTTCACCCACCCCAAAATCTCCTCGCCGTTGGTCGCGATAAACGCACGGATTTTTGGATCTAAGTTGGACAAATCCTTTGGATCCATCGGTCGCCGACGGCACTGTTTTGCTAAACGACGCAACTCCTCGGGATCGGTCAGGCGCCGCACAGTGGTTCGTGCCGCGAGCGGCTTCGGAATCCCATCGTGAACAAACATCGGCTCCCGAATAATGAGTCGGTACCCGCGATCCCGAAAAACCGCCTCCGCCGTCGTCATTTGCTCTGAATCGGAGTAGATCGCGCAAAGGGCAAATTTGCGTCCCCGTTGCATCGCCGCCGCGTCGCGTTCCGCGGCATCCACCATCGCGTTTGGCTCGGCATCGATCCCTACATATTCGGAGTTTCTCGGATCGCCACTGCGACGGGGGCCGTCTTCCATCACCAGCATCGGCCCGAGCTCCCGGACCAAGTAGGGATGCGTAAGCGATCGCGTAGTAGAAAATCCCTCCGCGAACGCCCTTGCCGCCTGTCTCAGTTCCATGCCAAAAGGGGTTAGCCCTTGGCCACCATAGCGAGTCGATAGAAGATATGGGCGTAAATGCGCGCCATCTTCACCAGCGATGCAACCGCGACTCGCTCATCCGTCTCGTGCGCGTTGCCATCCCCGAGCCAGCCGGTTCCGATGCTCACCGAGTTAGGGATTGCGCGCGCATACGTGCCGCCACCCATCGTGCCCGGTGCCTTACGTTCGCCGGTCTCCTCGGCATAAACGTCGATGACCGTCTGCACAAGCGGGTGATCGAGGGGGAAATACAACGGAGCAGAATCCCGTTCAATCCGCACCGTAAACTGCGCGCCAAGCTTTTCTTGCGCCGCTGCGTGAAGATCAGTCCCCTTAAACGTGACCGGATAGCGAATATTGAATAGCTGAGTCAAAACTCCATCCGCAAACGTGATGACGCCCAAATTGGTTGTCAAATCCTTGCTCGGAACGTCGGCTCCGGCGATCCCCAATCCCGCTCCGCCGATATGTCCCATATGGAACACCGTGGAATAAAACTCCTGATCGTTCAGTGGCGCCAAATCACGAATAAACCTAAATCCGCGAATCGCGGCACTGTCGCCGTCAATCGGGGTCGCACCGTGGGCGGCCTTTCCAATCGACGTGATATGTAGCTGATCACCTTCCCAAACCGTAGTGACGTTGCGATCCCATGCATCGGCTAACTTGCTCTCAACCCCGCCCCGCACCGAATCACCAACTCGAATGGTTGCCGAGAATGAATCGATCACGATATTCGGTCGCTGACCGCCATGGGCGTCAATCAACTGAAAATCCGACGCGGGAATCTTGACGTCGATCACCAAGTCGCAAATACCTTTCTCCGCGTGATAAAGGGGCCAGCCACTATCGGGAGCCACGCCAAATGTCGGCGCTTCCTCGGTCTGCACGTACCGCTCCACGCATCCAAAACCGCTCTCTTCGTTACAACCGAACGCCTGACGGAATCGTACGCCGAGGTCGGGGAGTGCCTCTTTAATCGCCCTCATGGCGAAGAAAGAAGCGATGGTTGGTCCTTTGTCGTCGGTAGATCCGCGGGCGTAAATGTAACCGTTTTCCAACTCAGCCCCAAATGGCTCGTGCTTCCAACCTGGCCCGACCGGCACCACGTCAATGTGCCCCAGAGACATGATGAGCTTCTCGCCCGAACCAAAGGTGGCATAAGCCAAATGGCCTTCCAAATCCACCGTTTCCATGCCGGCATCCGCCGCTAGTTTCAGCGCGTAGTCCAGCGCTCGTCGATTTTCCGCGCCGTAAGGTGCATTCGGCTCCGGTTCACCCTCGATGCTAGGAATCCGCAAAATTTCCCGGGTAGTTTCCACCAGTTCGTCTTCGTGGGCCGTTAACCAGTCGCGGAGCAATTGCACGTTGGAATCCATGTGCCGCAGTTTATCTGGAATGAAAGCGGCCCCCGCGAAACATTCGCGAGGGCCGGGATTTCTACCAGTTCGGCAGAATTACTTGATGAGCTTATCGATCGCGCCGTCGAGAGCCGCCAGGCCCTTGGCATCCGACTTCAGGTTCACCATCTTGGCTTCAACCTTCCAGTTCTTGTATGCAAAAACCGTATTCTTCACGTCGTTGCTCAGATTGACCTTATAGGCGGTTACCGCTTCGTCATTCTTG
>CANFJD010000050.1 GCA_947447315.1 Fimbriimonadaceae bacterium | reverse complement strand
GATACGGCCAAGAACAAGGGAAAGGTGGCCCCACCGGCATTTATTCGGTTGGAATGGCGACGCCCAAAGCGCACGGCGGAGGTCATCCCAAGCCGACTTTTGTATCCTGATTCCATCGCGGCGTCGTTCGTCCCCACTACGTCATTTCCTGCGGATGACCGAAGTATTGGCTACGAACGAGGAACTTCGGTAAGTAAGGAATGGGATGATGCCACGACGGCCGCCGCCCTGGAAACGGCAGGCTATGTGGTGGACAATTTGTCGCGCGTGACCGGGGTGCAGGACGATGCGAAAGATCGAAAGGAACGTTTGATGGCCTTCTGCCGCCGGTTTGCGGAACGGGCATTCCGCCGACCGTTGACGCCCGAAGTGGCCAATTTGTACGTTGACAAGCAGTTTGCCGCCGCCGGAAATTTAGAGACGGGCGTTAAGCGAGCACTGATCTTAACCCTGAAGTCGCCGCGATTTCTTTACCGCGAGGTCGCGAGCAGTGCGGCCGATCCATACGTGGTGGCGGCGCACCTTTCGTTTGGACTTTGGGATACTTTGCCGGATAGTAATTTGATTCAGGCGGCGGCGAGCGGCCAGTTGAAAGATCCGGCGCAGGTGTCGGCGCAAGCAGAGCGGATGGCGAATGACCCGCGGGCGTGGAACAAACTCCGCGACTTCCTGCTTCTCTGGTTAAAGGTGGATGAGACTCCCGATTTGGTGAAGAGCCAAAAGAGTTACCCCGGGTTTGACGGAACGGTGGCGTCGGATTTGCGCACGTCACTTGAACTGTTCTTGGAGAATACGGCGGGTAGTCCGCAGGCCGACTACCGAGCGATGATGCTGAGTCCACAGGCGTTTTTGAATGGCAGCCTCGGGAAAATTTACGGGGCGAACTTGCCGCCGGATGCGGATTTTCAGCCCGTAACGCTGGATGGTGAAGACCGGGCGGGCGTGATCACTTCGCCGTATCTGCTGTCCCGATTTGCGTATCTGGATGCCACGTCGCCCATCCATCGCGGCGTACTCGTAATCCGAAATTTGTTGGGGCGAACGCTTATGCCACCGCCGGTCGCATTTGCGCCGCTGGCCGCCAGTTTGCATCCTGACCTGACGACGCGTCAGCGGGTGTCGCTCCAGACAAAGCCAGCCGCTTGTACTGGGTGCCACAGCCTAATTAATCCACTTGGCTTTACATTGGAACGGTTTGATGCGATTGGTCGGCTGCGCCAAAAAGATAACGGCAAGGCGGTTGACGCGACGGGCAGTTACACGGACCGAAGTGGGGTGACGGTGAAGTTTGCGGGCGCTAAGGATCTGGCACGATATTTGGCCGATAGTGACGACGCCCAGTCGGCGTTTACCGAAAAGCTATTCCAAAATATGATTAAGCAGCCGATTCTCGCGTACGGGCCGGCAACTTTGCCAAAACTTCGCTTGGCATTTGCACAGAATCGCTATAGTATTCGTAAGTTAATGGTAGCCATCGTCACAGAAACGGCGGGACAATCTGGCAACCGGCAATCGGGCACGAAAGGAGCAAAACCTTGAATCACATTAAGAGCAGACGGGACTTCTTACGGGACGTTGGGGTGAGTGCAGCGGCGATGCCGTTTATCACCAACCTGCCGTCCTTGTCATTTGTTGATAAGGGACTGCGGAAAAAACGGCTCGTCATCATGTTTAGCCCGGATGGCATCGTCCCCAGCACCTTTTGGCCCGACGCCGAAGGGGCAGAATTTGCGTTCAAAGAGATTCTCAAACCGCTTCAGCCCTATAAAGACAAGGCCCTGATGCTGAAGGGCTTGTCGACCAAGATTCGCGGGGACGGGGATGGTCATATGCGAGGCATCGGCTGCTTGCTGACTGGGACCGAACTGTTTCCGGGCAACGTGCAGGGAGGGTCGGACACACCCGCCGGATGGTCAAGCGGAATATCGATTGACCAGGAGATTCGGAATCATCTGCAGAAATCGGTCCTGACGCGGACCCGATTTGGATCACTCGAGTTTGGGGTGATGGTGCCAGACCATGCGGACACATGGACGCGGATGGTTTACGCGGGGCCGAACAAGCCAGTTACGCCCATTGACGACCCTTACCAGATGTTCGGAAAGCTTTATGGCCAGATGAAGGATCAGGAATCGCTCAAAAGCGTTTTGGACGATCTGCGCGGCGATTTGGCAACGGTAAAGAAACAAATTTCGGTGGCAGATCGGCGATTAGTTGATGAGCATGCCGCGCTGGTGCGCGACATGGAGAAGGAGATTCTGGCCGCCCGCACTCATGATGTCGGACACAAGGTTCCGGTCATAGAGCCGGGTGTGCGACGCGAGAACGATAATCTGCCGAAGATTAGCAAATTGCAGATTGACCTAATGGTGAGCAGTTTTGTGGCCGACGCCGCGCGGGTTGCGACGATTCAGTACACCAACTCGGTGGGCCAGGCGAGGATGACTTGGCTCGGGATTAGTGAGGGCCAGCACGACCTATCGCATGAGCCAGACAGTAATAAAGAAGCGCAGGAGAAACTTACGCGGATCAACCAGTGGTACTGCAGTCAGTTGGCTTACCTCACTCAACGCCTGGCCGAGACGCCGGAGCCAGATGGATCGGGCAGTTTGCTTGACAACACGTTGATTGTCTGGACCAACGAGTTGGGGCAAGGAAATTCGCATACGCTCGACAACGTTCCGTACGTGCTGGTCGGCAATGGGGCGGACTTCAAGATGGGGCGATCGGTGCGCTACGAAAACGTTCCGCACAACCGATTCCTCCTCTCCCTGGCTCACGCTTACGGTAATCCGCTGAAGAAGTTCGGTGATCCCGATTTCTGTGGCGACGGTCCGCTGAAGAAGTTGACATAATTTGTGACGTGGAACCTACACCCGTCCCGATTCGCGGCGATCTGATTCTGTTGGGTCAGTTGTTGAAGATTATTGATATCGCCGAGACGGGGGGCAACGCCAAAGAGATATTAGCGGGCGGACACGTGGAGGTGAACGGCGAGCCCGAGGATCGTCGCGGCCGCAAATTACATCCGGGCGATGTCGTAGCGATTGACGGCTACCGCAAATGGATCATCGAAGGATCCGAAGTGGCAAATTAAGCAATTGCTAGGTTGACGATATAGGCTCGGGCATGTAATATGTTCGGGATGAAGAAGATTGTGCTCCTCGGATTGCTTTCGGTATCGATTTGTGTGGCCTCGGCAGAGTCGCTCCAGCAGTTTGTGAATTCGCTGGGGGCAAAGTATGATCGCGCCATCCAGACCGCTGACATTGACGCTTTTTCCAAACTGTTGAAGGAGAATTCTACGCCCGATTTCGCCTACTACGAGAAAAGCGTTCCGGCTTCGAAACCGATGAACCGTGACCAAATGGTCGCGACGATGGCGCAGAGTTTTAAGGGAATGGGGAAGGTGGATAAGGTGGAGAGCAAGACTCTATCGGTGAAGGAGAAAGGCAACACGGGAGTTGCAACCACTACGCACGCGATTACTAATGTGGTGAAGGGACCCTCTGATAAGAAAGCAAAGGTGATGGTTTACACCGGCAAGAGCATGGACGAGTATCGGCGAGTGGGCGGTAAGTGGAAGCTGACAAAGATGACGTGGATCGAAACGAAGATGACGATTGACGGAAAGCCAGTCGGCGGCTAGTCCGAAAAATTGAACCGCGAAAAACGGATAGTTTCCGCGACCATTTGCGGCGACAATTGTGAATGCTATGATCCAAATGGTCGCTCCTCTAGATCACGAGTTTTGTTATGCGGTGATCGCGCGTCGCGATCGGAGCTTTGAGGGCAAGTTTTGGGTGGGCGTCTTGACCACCGGAGTGTTTTGTCGGCCCGGCTGCTCGGCACGGACTCCGCTGGCTAAGAATGTTCGGTTCTTCGATTCCATCGAGGCGGCGGTGGCGGCTGGTTTTCGACCTTGTTTGCGGTGCCGCCCGGGGGTAGAAGAGCCCGTACCTTCCGGGCATCTGCCGGCAATGCGAAAGTTGTGTCGGCTACTGAGAGAATATTGTGACCAAGATTTCAGCGCCGAGAGAATGGCCGAAACCGTTGGGCTGAGCACGAGTCACTTTCCACGGGTGTTTCGGGACTGTATCGGAGTTTCACCGCGGGAATATGCCGAAGCGTGCCGGAGCCAACGGTTTAGGAAGCTTTTGAAGAGTCCTCGACCCGTCGGGGAGGCGATTGAGCAATCTGGCTACGGGTCGCCCAGCCGAGTTTATGAGCACACCTCGGACCGGCTGGGGATGACGCCGGGCCAGTTCAAGAAGGGTGGGGAAGGCGTTGGAGTGAGTTACGTTCCGGTCGTAACTCCATTGGGCTTGATGTTGTTAGCGGCGACGGATCGTGGGGTTTGCTGGGTGCAGTTTGGCGATTCCGAGAATGAACTGCGGGCGCGATTGGCGGAAGAGTATCCGCGGGCGGAACTGATACCCATGGATCCCGCAGCGCAACCTTGGTTGGAACCGTGGATCGAAGCGTTGCAACGACATTTGAATGGGGATCGGCAGAGATTTGACGGCTTGCCGTTGGACATTGCCGGTACGGCATTTCAGGAGAAAGTGTGGCGGTATCTCACGACCGTGCCGGCGGGACAGGTGCGAAGTTATTCAGACGTGGCATCCGAGATCGGACATCCGACGTCGGTGCGCGCGGTAGCGCGCGCCTGCGCGACGAACCGAATTGCGGTCTTCATCCCGTGCCACCGCGTATTGCGTGGTAGCGGTGAGCTAGCGGGGTATCGATGGGGGATTGATCGTAAGCGTACACTCCTTCAACTTGAAATGGATTAGGAGTTTCGTTTGACGAACGAAAGAATATTCACTCGACCGGATCCGCATCTTTCTGGGCGGGTAGAAAGGGAACCATGAGCAGTTTGATGTTCGGCTTGGCGATAGTGACTTTGGCGGCGGGGGCCGGGGCGGGATCGGATTTGGCGGAATGGCGAAAAGCGCGGGAGGCGTCTCTTTTGGCGCCCGGGGGATGGCTTAGGGTGGCGGGTCTGTTTTGGTTGACTCCCGATGCGGATGGGGCGGGAGAATTTACCATCGGCTCGGCGGCGGATAATCGGGTGCAACTGCCCGCGGCGGCACCAGCCCATCTGGGGACGCTTCTGCTGCGCAACAAGCAGGTGAGTTTGCGAGTGGCCCCGGGGCAGAACGCTCAGGTGAATGGAGCAGACGTTTCGGAGGCGCAGCTAAAGTCCGATGCTACGGGGCGATCGGACACGGTCCAAGTAACGGATTTGACTTTCCGAATCATCGAACGCGGCGGGAGGATCGGGGTTCGATTGTATGATCCGCACGCGGCTACCGTTACGGAATTTAAGGGCTTGCGTTGGTTTGATGCGACTGATAAGTACGTGGTCACCGCGAAATTTACGCCGTACCTGCCGCCCAAAGAGATTCGTATCACCAATATTCTGGGAGACACCGCTCCGGTAGGTTCGCCGGGGTTCGTAACGTTCAAGATCGACGGTAAGGAGTATCGCCTGGATGCAGAAAGTGAAGGGGACGGTTTGTTCTTCAATTTCAAGGACTTAACCAACGGGAAGACGACCTATGCGGCTGGACGATTCTTGAATACGGCGAAACCCAAAGATGGAGTGGTAGTGATCGATTTTAACCGGGCTACTAATCCGCCGTGCGCCAATACTGCTTACGCAACCTGCCCGCTGGCGCCGAAATCGAACTACCTAGTGGTAGCGATTCCGGCGGGCGAGCAGTTTTCGGGGCATCACTAGTCGCTCGTGCTACGCGCTCGCGAAGGTGCCGTCCTCCATCATTTGGAGCGTTTCGCGGATGTCTTCGACCGTGTTCATCACGAGCGAGCGGTATTGAAGAACGGGTTCGTTTAACGGAGTGGCGGCGACAAATAGGAATCTCGCCCCGTTTTCACCCGCGGATACCGTGACGTCATCACCGTCGGTAAATGCCATTAGCTCGGGCGTCATGGCGGTCTTACCGTCGGCAATCAGAGTGCCAGCCGTTACGTAGGCGAACGCAGTTTCTCCGGCGGGGGCAGGCAGGGTGATGGATTGGTTCGCACTTAAGTAAACATCCAGAACGGTTGGCGCAACCGCTATCCCTCGAAATGGACCGGTGGCGTCCGCAAACGTTCCGGCTACCACGCGAACCGTGTAGATTTCCGTTTCAACGACCGGAATCGTATCGGCGGGAGCCCCAACGTAGGCGGCAGGAATGCGCTTTTGACTCCGCGGCAGGTTGAACCAAAGTTGGAGGAATTCTCCGCCGTCGTCGTCGGGGATGAGTCCTTCGGCGTGATAGATTCCGTTACCAGCCGTCATCCATTGGCTGCCGCCGGGGCCGACCTGCCCTTCGTTGCCGAGCGAATCTTTGTGAGCGACTTGCCCGGCGAGTACGTAGCTGAGGGTTTCGATGCCTCGGTGCGGATGACGGGGGAATCCCACTTCACCGCCTGACTTAGCGGGATCAATCGTGACGTGGTCGAGGAGAAGGAAAGGGTCGAGCAAGACGAGGCGTTCGCCGCCGATGGTACGACGGATGGTGACGCCCGGCGCTTCATCAGCGACCGTAGGAGGAAATACAAAGGCAACTTTTCGTGAACTCATAATGAACTACCAAATGTTACGATGCATCGTTCTGTAAGTACGCCGGAACTGGCAAGGGTTTGAGATTTGCTTCGATATCCCTGCGGCGCGATTCAAGGAACGGCGGCAGGGCCAGGCGTTCGCCGAGGCGATCAGCCGGTTCGTCGCTCGGCATTCCGGGGCCGTCGGTGGCCAATTCGAACAGAACACCGCCGGGTTCACGGAAGTAGAGGCTGTGGAAATAGAAGCGATCGACGTAGCCAGAAGTGCGCAGTCCGAATGCTTCGATCTTTTCTTGCATGGTGGCTAGCTCTTGGTCGTCGCGCACGCGAAAGGCGACGTGATGGACTCCGCCGGCGCCGAGCTGCCCGAAGGTGCGTCCGCTGGGTTCACGCACCACCACTTCGCTGTTCTCGGTGGAAAACCGGTGGCCGTCAATGTCTTCGTAACCGAGCAGTTCCGCGAGAACTCGGCGAGTGGAATCGGGGCGAGCACTTTCGATATCCACGCCGAGAATGCCACGGACTTCGCTACCGGCGGGCACGGTGGCGTTCCAAGGCGAGTAGTGGGTGGGAAAACCGGTGTCATCTACAAGTGCAAGGCGTTGCCCCTCGGGATCTTCGAACCGGATCCGGGCGCGACCGGCGAGGTCTTCGTCGCGGATTGGATTTAGGTTCGCGGCGGACAGGCGATCGTGCCAGAAATCGAGGGCGTCGCCTGAGACGCGAAGGGTGGTGAGGGCGACGGAAGCGGCACCAGGCTGGTTAGGACCCATCGTGGGCCAATCAAAGAAGGTGAGGTCCGTCCCCGGCGTTCCCGCAGCGTCCGCGAAGAACAGGTGGTACGCCGACACATCGTCCTGGTTGACGCTCTTCTTGACCAGTCGCATCCCCATAGTGCCGGTGTAAATGGCTAGATTGGTCTCGATACGGGCGGAGACGGCGGTGATGTGATGGATGCCCAAAACGCTCATGGATTAATTATATCCATATCGATATAATCGGTATGGAGTAAAATGGGACCAATGGACAAGGTCGAGCCCGCGTTGGATTTAGCATTGCGCAATTTCATTAAGTTGAACCGAGCTTGCACCAGCGTCAATCGGTTTGTACACATTCAATTGGCAGAAAATCGCTTGACGGCGACCCAGTTTGGAGTGCTGGATGCGTTGGTGCATGCGGGGGCACTAACGATTTCTCAAGTGGCGAACAAGATCTTGTGTTCACAAAACAGCCTTTCCAGCGTGATTGACACGATGGAGAAAGGCGGATTGGTGACACGGGTACGGTCGGCAGAAGACCGGCGGGTAGTGACGGTACACCTGACCGACAAGGGACGGGACCGGTTCGAAGAGATTTGGCCAGAACACCAGCGTCGCATCGAGATGGCATTTTCGGCACTCACCGAACCGGAGCAACTTGAGCTAGAGCGATTGCTCCGGAAACTTGGCCGCAGCGTTTAGGCTTGGCCTAAACGGGAATTACGAGAGATTCTAGGAGGCTCCGGTAGTGCTCGGCGGACGGAACTTGGAGTCCGACCACCTTGGCTTCATCGTCCCAGCGGCGGACTTGGATTGCTTCCCGGAAGAATGGCTCGCGGGCTTCAAACTCCGTAACTTCCTGCGGAGTGAAGGGTCCTCCTTGAAGGTCCAGACTGCGCTTGGATGCTTCCGAAAGGTCGGCGAGATAGCCCGGTTCGGTGGCGGTGAGATACCGTTTTGCGTCTACGTGCAGCCTCACGCAGTCCAAGACCTGAGCCGGGAAGCGACCCTCTAGCCAATGAGATCCGACATCTTCGTGCTTGCCATCGATGCCGTGATCGGCAACGTCTTCGCCAAGGCCATGGAGTAAGTGACCGATATCATGCAGCAGGGCAGCGGCGACGAGTTCCTTCGGCGCCCCAGCTTGCTCTGCCAGGTAGGCGGCTTGGAGAGCATGCTCGGTTTCGGTTACGTTCTCGCCGAAGTACAGACTCCCGCCGTGGTTCTCGAGCAGATCAATGATTTGATCAACGATGGTCATGCTTACATTTTGGTTGGTTGATGGGGATGACTGTGTTAAGGCTCGTCGTGGCCGCGACGAGTTTAATTGGCGACGGGGGAGGCGGCGGCTGCCACGGTGTGGCGGCCGTAGATCCAACGGTATAGAGGCGATGTCATGAGAGTGGTGACGACGGCCATGATGATCATCATAGTGAAGAGCGTGGGGGTGATGATGCCGGCTTGAAGGCCGATATTGAGCATGATCAGTTCCATGAGTCCGCGGGCATTCATGAGGGTACCGATCGCCCAGGCTTCGCGCCAGCCTTCACCGCCGGCGCGGGCAGCCAGCGTGCAGGCGACGCCTTTGCCGACGATGGCGATGAGGCAGATGACCAGCGTAACAATCCAAAGGGTCGGTGTGTTTACAAGGCTGAGCTTGGTGTTGAGTCCGCTGTAGACAAAGAACACGGGCAGGAGGACGACCGTCACGAGGGTGTGGATTTTGTCGCGCACCTGGTTTGAGAGGGGGCCGCGGGGCATAGCGGCGCCGGCAATAAAGGCTCCAAAAACGGCATAGATCCCGATAAAATCGGTGAACCAGGCGGAGATGAGGAGGGCGATAGCGACTACCCCGAACTGGGCGGCGCTTATCTCTTCCTTTTCCTTGATCACGATGCGGTTGAGCAGCCGTTTGCCGACCGTCATCATCAAGATTCCAAATGCCAGCCCGCCGCCGATGGCGAGGAACGCGATCTGGGGTGATCCCTCTTCGACGGCTAACACCACGGCGAGGAGGGACCAGGCGATGGCATCGTCGGTGGCGCCGGCACCAAGGGCGAGAGTACCCATGGTCGTGCGGGCGAGTCCCGATTCCATGATGATTCTGGCCAGCATGGGGAACGCGGTGATACACATCGATGCGCCCATGAAGAGGGCGGCATTGACGGAGGAAACGTTTGGACCGAAGTAGACAGAGGTCCCGACCGTAGCCTGACTGTGGAGGAAAAAGCCGAAGGCGATCCCGAGGATTAATGGGACCAGGACACCGGATACCGAGACGAGAACGGCCGAACCCACCCTCTTCTTTATGAGGTTGACATCGAATTCCACTCCAACGAGGAACATGTAGAGCACCAATCCCAATTGGGCAATGATGTACAAAATCTGCATCGAAGGATGCCGCACCTCGTGCGTGACGCCGTCAAGCACAAGCGGGTATTTCTGCGGAAATAGGGCGGCTTGATACTGCGGAAGGAGGAGACCAAAAAGGCTGGGGCCGAGGAGGACGCCGGTGACCATCTCCATCACCACTTGGGTTTGACCAATGTAGCGACCGAGCCGACCGACGACCCGGCACGCCAAGGTGATGATGGCCATTTGGAGGAAGAACAGAATGCCGAGGTCTAAATCTTTCATCGGTGAAAGGTCTGGCTAGTTTGCCAAAAACGCCAGTAATATAAACGTAGCATGAGCCTGGCTAGTTAGCGAAAGTCGGTTTACTCCGTGAAGGGATCCCACTTGTAGCCATGTTCGTCACGACGGACTTTGCCGAAACCGTGGTCGATGGTGTGGGGAACAGCGACGAGCAGATCGTCGCGTTCGGCCATTTCGATGACTTGGCGGCGGGTAGCGCTGGCGGCGTGACCGTCTTCGTCGAACATCATGTGCCAATGCGGAAGGCTGACTTGGATGGCAGAATGCCAGGTGTCGGCAAGGATGATGGCGCCGTGGTGGGTGGTACGGAGATTCACGGTGACGCTGGTGGCGCCGGAACGGTGCCCAGGGGTGAGATAAAGATGCACACCGGGAACGATCTCCGCGTCGTTATCAACTACTGAAAGCAGACCGGCATTTTCTAAGGGAGCGATGTGGTTGGCAAACATTTCAGCGCGGCCCTCGTCGTGGCAGAAGTGCTCGTACTCGGTGTGACCCAGGATGTATCGAGCATTGGGGAAGGCAGGCTGTCCGTTTAGAGTGCCGCCACCGATATGATCGAAATCGCGGTGAGTGAAGACGACGAAATTGATATCGGCGGGGGTTAGTCCGACTTCAGCGAGCCCGCTCATGAGCGGTGACGGTTGGGTTTCGGAGGGGACGCCGGTGTCGATGAGGACATTACCATTCGGTCCGCGCAGGAGGAATGCGTTGAGCGTGAACTTGAGTTCTTGGCTGGACTCCCCAAAATAGTACGGGAATTTGGCGTGGGCAGCATCGATTTCATCGATGGTTTGGTCCAGGAATAGCTGCGTCGGGTTCATCATCCGGCCGGGCCAGATGGGGATGCTAGTAAGCAGAAAATCGCCAATCGGCAGGGTGTGCGTGCTCATAGGCCGATGTTACACGCTTGCCGCAGTGGCTTGTGCTACGCCGCCAGAACTTTTGGAAATATGAACACAAACATCAGGCACCACGAAACGCCGGCGAAGAGTCCTTGCGGGAGATTGCTTCCCATAAAAGTGCCGACGAGCATGATCAGATCCGCAAAGGCGAGTGAAACCAGAACGTTTTGTTGAAAGAGTCCACGCGGTTGAAGCGGAGATATCTTTAGCGTCGACCACAAGATACAAGCGGCGGCGGATAGCGATGCGATGATTATTGACGTGGGACTGCTACTCGAAGTCATGGGAATAAACGCCCAGAGGAGGCCAATAAACGCAACATGACTCAGAAAAACGATGAGCAAGGTGCCCTTGGGGTTCATGACTTTTAGTGTTGGCGGGCTAAACCGTCGGTCGACGCTTTGGGCCTCGCATTGATTTTACGATGATCGTCTCGGGAAGTGGTTCGTTTGGAGTCACCGCTCGCCGGCGGGCTTGTTCGATGAGACCAGTCAGGTAGCGATCTTCTAGATCTTCTACCCCGATTAGACGAGTGTGGTGGACTCGAGTGCCGGTTCCTTTTAATCGACCTTCCGGGTCGTCTAGTTGTGCCCCGTAAGGAAAGATGAGGCTGACATGGTTGGCGTACACGGCAAGGTTGATGAAGTTGTTTCGCTCGTGATCCGTGTAGGTGAAACCCAGACACACGGCTTGGGTAGCGTCGTAAAAAATTTCGCTGATGGGAGCAAACCGATCGTATAGGATCGCTCTCGCCGCATAGGCGACCTCCTGAACCGCGTCGGGATACGGAGCAAGAAATTCGACGAGGGAAGGAGGTCGCGGGTCCATGGGTTATGTATTTCCGACCGGTTTTGGAACGCGATACCGGTAAGTGACGGTCTTTTCGCCCGATGATGATTGCTCATACGTTCCCCATCCCTGTTCATTGATGAATGCACCACGGAATCGCCCCTTGATTCGCGGAGCGAACTTCATCTCTTGGCGAGGACCGTTCACCTCGAACCCGGTGATGGCGACGTAGGCACCAAAGGAAGCCATGGCGCGACCGTAGTGGTCGCTGCACTCAATCTCGTTATACGGATTTCGGCGCGACGGTTGGTAGCGGTCATGGATGGCGTATAGGACACTCAGCCCTTCGGTAAGCATTCCTTCCGCCAGCATGTGGGCGACCACTTGGTGTTCAAATCCGCTCATGCACTCGTTGAAGTAGCCGACGGCCCAGGCGTCCGATCCTTTGCCGACTGAATCGGCGGCGCCGCCTCGGGGGAAGCTGCAAATGACCAGGCCGCCTTCGCCGGGGGTCGCATACCAACGCCCTCCCGGTATGCCTTTGACATGGCGGCGGTATTCCCATACGTCTTCCCAGAAGCTGTACTTATACAAAGACTTCAACGCAGAAATGGCATGTTCCTTGGGCACGATTCGCGGCAAACCAACCTGCCAGGCCCATGATTGACCATACAACTGATCGATGTGGCAGCCGATGTTGGTGTTATTCGATTCGGGATGGGCGGCGTCCGTCAGGTGGATGAAGTACTCACCGTTGTAGAGCTCTTTTACGAGGTTCTCAGAGCCACGGGCGGCGATTTTGCCGCAACGCTCCGCGAATACGGCGTCGCCCATTTCTCTCGCCATCACTTCGCTGGCGCGAAGAGCGGCGACGTACAGTGATGAAATCCAGGCGATTTTGCCCCACCACGCGGCATCTAACGTGTTGTACTGCGCGGTTTCCAGGATCCCGTTTTCGTCTTTGTCTTCGCTAATCAGAAACTCTGTGGCCCGCTTAATTTTTGGCCAAATTCGCTTGAGGAATTCGGCATTTGGACTCATCTGGTGCTCGCGGAGAGCGCGCAAGATGCACCCGCACTGACCATCATGGGCGACGATCCGGTGATATTCGGCGCGGTAGTCAATCTGCCCCGTTTCGGCGTGGAAGGCCATGCCG